>JBFMDX010000030.1:0-5397 GCA_040753795.1 Thermodesulfobacteriota bacterium | reverse complement strand
GTTCGTAGTGTGCCCGTAAGGGCATCATTAATGCGAGACAGGCTCCGTTCGTAGTGTGCCCGTAAGGGCATCATTAATGCGAGACAGGCTCCGTTCGTAGTGTGCCCGTAAGGGCATTATTAACGGCAGTCAGGAGGGTTACCCCTGCTGTAAACGCCTGACGGCGTCACTACAAACAGGTGATACCCGTAACGTGAGCGTGCGTTGTTCGTAGTGTGCCCGTAAGGGCATAAGAAAATGAGAAGAATCGCCATGTATGATTATCGCCGCCTGACACCTGAACAACGAGAGCAAATTCTTGTCGGCAGGAAAAAGCGGGGGTTGCCCTGGCACTCGCCACCTCATTATGGCGGCGAATCGCATGCCTTTCTCATAACCGCGGCTTGTTTTGATCATCGGCCTATTCTTGAACAACCCGAGCGCCTGTCTGAATTCTACGATGCGTTGGTGACCGGTATTGATAAGGAGCTTAACCTCCAGCCGATTGCCTGGGTGATTCAACCCAACCATTATCATATTCTGGTCAAAACTGATTTGGATCTTTTAAGGCCATGGCTGGGGCGTCTGCATAATGGAAAGTCCACGCAGTGGAATCGTGAAGATAAGACTCCGGAGCGCAAAGTCTGGTTTCGTTTTATGGACCGTCGGATGCGTTCGGAAAATCATTATTACGCGACCTTGAATTATATTCACGCTAATCCCGCGAAGCATGGATATGTCCAAAAAGCAACGGATTGGCCCTGGAGCAGCCTGCATGATTATATGGAAACCTGTGGCCGTGATGAATTAATACGGTGGTGGCGTCGGTATCCGGTTAATGATTACGGGAAAGGGTGGGATGATTAGGTTTAACGCCTGACGGCGTCACTACGAGCGGGTTCGTAGTGTGCCCGTAAGGGCATCATTCCCGAGGCAACGGATGAAAATATCCATGCGATACGGTTTGTTCATTTTTGAAAAAAACCGGCGTGTTTTTCCCAGGTTCTGCCTGGTGTCCATGACACTATTGCTGTTGGCTTTTGCCGGATCATCCGAAGCCGTTGAAGATAATCCAGCGTTCATCACTTCCGCCGCGGAGTTCGACTACCCGCCTTTCAGCCTTGTCGACGAGCAGGGTAAAGCCGGCGGTTTTTCCGTGGAACTGATGCAGGCGGCTCTCGGGGCCATGGGCCATAAAGCGGCCTTCCGGATCGGGCCCTGGGATCAGGTGCGGGCATGGCTGGAAACCGGTGAGATCCAGGCCCTGCCGCTGGTCGGCCGGACACCCGAGCGGGAAAACATTTTTGATTTCACTTTTCCCTATATGACCCTTCACGGCGCTATCGTTGTGCGGGAGGGGACTACCGATATCCATGTATTGGACGATTTGCGCGACCGGTCCGTGGCCGTGATGAAGGGCGACAACGCCGAAGAGTTTTTGAGAAGGGAGGACCGTGGAGTTGACATCCATACCACGGTCTCCTTTGAGGAGGCCTTGCGCGAACTTTCACGGGGCCGCTTTGACGCCGTGGTGATTCAGCGGCTGGTGGCCCTGCGCCTTCTTCAGAAAACCGGCCTGACTAATCTGCGTATCATTAATCAACCTGTCGAGGGTTTCCGCCAGGATTTCTGTTTTGCCGTTCGGGAGGGGGACCGGGAGACCCTGGCCCTGCTCAACGAGGGCCTGGCCCTGGTCATGGCCGACGGCACCTACCGGCATCTTCATGCCAAATGGTTTGCCGCCCTGGAGCTTCCAACGGGCCGTCGTATCGTCATCGGCGGCGACCATAATTATCCGCCTTATGAATACCTGGATGAAAAAGGCCGTCCCGCGGGATACAACGTGGAACTGACCCGGGCCATTGCCCGGGCCGTCGGACTTGATATCGAGTTCCGTCTGGGCGTTTGGAACGAAATCCTTGAGGCGTTGCGGAAGGGAGAGATCGACGCCGTCCAGGGGATGTTCTATTCACCGGAACGGGACTTGATGTTCGATTTTTCCCAGCCCCACACGGTCAGTCAATATGTGACCGTCTTGCCCCGGGGAGAGAGAACTCCCCCGGACACGCTCAAGGACCTGGCCCGTTACCGTCGGATCGCCGTTCAACGGGGTGATGTCGTCCTTGATCTTATGGCAAAAGAGGTGCCGATCGATCAAGTCATCCTGGTTGATACCCAGGAGGATGTGCTCCGGTCTCTGGCGGAGAAAAAAGCGGATTGCGGCATCGTGGTCCGGGTGTGCGCCCTGAATCTGATTGAAAAACGGAACTGGTCGAATCTGCAACTGGGCCGGAAGCCGCTTTTTTCCTTTGACTATTGCTATGCCGTGCCCGCCGGGCATAAAGCCCTGCTGGCCTCGTTGAGTGAAGGCCTTCGTATTATTGACGAAAACGCGGAATACCGCCGCATTCATGATAAATGGCTGGGAGTCTATCAGGATCATTCCATTGATGCGATGACCGTTTTGCAATACGCTGTCATCGTCATTGTTCCCTTGATTGTGGTCCTGCTGGTCAACCTGGTATGGACATGGACCATGCGCAGAAAGGTGGGCGAGCGCACGGCTGAACTGGCCGCGGTATCCGAAAGAAACCGGGCTATTCTCGACGCGGCGCCGGATATTATCATGGAGGTCGATGCCGACAAAATTTATACCTGGGCCAACCCGGCCGGATACGCGTTTTTCGGATCGGATGTGATCGGTAAAACCGCCGCTTCCTATTTCGTCGGCGAACAGGATACATACCAAAAGGTAGATGCCCTTTTCAATGGAAACGAAAACGTGATCTATGTTGAAAGCTGGCAGCGGCGACAAGACGGCCGGGAACGGCTGCTGGCCTGGTGGTGTCGTGTGCTTAAGGACACGGGAGGCAGGGTGATCGGCGGACTTTCCACGGCACGGGACATTACCGACTCTAAACGCATGGAAGAGACGCTGCGTGACCGGGAGATGTTTATGCGGGCCATGATCTCCTGCTCGCCGATGGCTCTTTACAGTATCGATTTGTCCGGCAACGTTTCCAGCTGGAACGCTTCCGCCGAACGGATTTTCGGCTGGACGGCCGAAGAGGTGCTGGGTCGGCCGCTGCCAATTATATCGGAAGAAAACCGTTTAGAGTTTGAGGCATTGAAAGAGCAAGTCACTGCCGGCCGGGGATTTGTCGGCAAAGAGATGTTCCGTCTTCGTAAAGACGGATCCACTTTTCCGATTCGTCTGTCCGCCGCCCCTATTCGCAACGACGACGGGGAGATCGTGGGCATTATGGGAGCGGCGGAAGACATTTCCGAACAGAAGAAGCTTTCCGCCCAGCTTCTCCAGGCCCAGAAGATGGAGTCCGTGGGCCGTCTGGCCGGTGGCGTGGCCCACGATTTCAATAACATGCTCAACGTTATTCAGGGTTACGCGGCGCTTGCTCTGGACGGTTTGACGCCGGATGATCCGTTTCATGAAGACTTTTCGGAGATTTATGAGGCAGCCCGGCGGTCTTCCGATATCACGCGTCAGTTGCTGGCTTTTGCCCGAATGCAGCCGATCCGTCTGGAAGCGATCGATCTGAACGAGACCGTGGAAGCCATGCTTAAAATGTTGCGGCGCCTCATCGGTGAGGATATCGAACTTGTCTGGCGACCCGGCGCCGGTTTATGGGCGATTATAATGGATTCGTCCCAGATCGATCAGATTCTGGCCAACCTCCTGGTTAACGCCCGGGATGCCATTGACGGTAACGGCAAGGTGGTCATTGAAACCGGTAATGTTCACCTGGATGAAGATGCTTGCGCCGATCGGTCCGATCTGGTTCCTGGAGATTATGTGCTGCTGTCGGTAAGCGATGACGGCTGCGGCATGGACAAGGAGGCCATGGACAAGCTGTTTGAACCTTTTTTTACCACCAAGGGACTTGGGCACGGTACCGGCCTTGGACTGGCCACGGTATACGGCATTATCCGCCAGAACAACGGCTTCATCAATGTGTATAGCGAGCCGGGTCTCGGCGCTACATTTAAGATTTATCTGCCGCGGCACCGGGGGGAAGCAAAGACGGCCGAAGACCGGGTACCGGCCGAAATTTATCAGGGTCGGGGTGAAACCGTGCTGGTGGTCGAGGATGAAAAGGCGGTTCTGCGGCTTGCCGAAAAGATTCTGTCCGGTCTTGGCTACACCGTGCTGGCGGCGTCCGGACCGGCACAGGCCATGAAAAGGGCCGGAGAATACGCGGGCACTATCGACCTGTTGATAACCGACGTGGTCATGCCGGAAATGAATGGAAGGGAGCTGGCTGAAAAACTGCGGGGCACTCATCCCGGGATAAAGGTGTTGTATATGTCCGGATATACAGCCGATGTCATCGCCAATCGGGGCATTCTGGAAGCAGGCGTACATTTCATCCAGAAGCCGTTTACCCGGAATGACCTGGCGATGAAAGTTCGGGAGGCACTCGGGAATGCGGAATGAAGAATTGGGAATGAAGAATAGGGAATGAAGAATAGGGAATGAAGAATTGGGAATGATAAACGTTCGTAGTGTGCCCGTAAGGGCATCATTAAGGCGAGGTTGTGCATAAGCGACGGCCGTTTTAACGCCTGACGGCGTCACTACGAGCGGGGTGGTGCCTGTAACGTGAGACAGGCGCTGTTGGTAGTGTGCCCGTAAGGGCATCATTAATGTCAGGCCGGAGGGTTGCCCCTGCTGTGAACGCCTGACGGCGTCACTACGAACGGGGTGGTGCCCGCATCGTGAGATTGTGCTTTGTTTGTAGTGTGCCCGTAAGGGCATCATTAATGTAAAGGCCCTTGTTTGTAGTGTGCCCGTAAGGGCATCGATAATGTGAAGCACCGTTTGTAGTGTGCCCGTAAGGGCATAAAGAAACGCTGAAGGATTGATATCGGGGGAGGCATGGACAATCAGAAGGTGCGAAAGGAACTACGGCGGGTAATCATCGCGCTTACGGCGGTGGTTATCGTGATCATCGCCGCCGGCGGTTATTTTTACAAGGTGCAGGAACGGCAGTACCTCCGGCAGGTTGAAGCAAACCTGATGGCCATCGGGCGACTTAAGGCCGATCAGATCGCCAAGTGGCGTGCGGAACGGATCGGTGACGCCATGGTCACCATGGACCGGGCCGGTCTTATCCGGGACATAGAAGACTTTTTGATGACGCCGACCGAGGCCATCAAAGAAAAAATACTGAAAAAATTTGAAACATTCCGGAGATGCTACCATTATGCAGATGTTCTGCTGGTGGACCCGGACGGAAAAGTACGCTTAAATCTCAATGGCCATTGCGAATTTGATCGTCTGAGGTAAGTTGCAAACTGGCGAGAAAAAAAATAAATGGCCTCGTTTTGCCAGCCAGTTTGTCAACTTCACCTCTTGGTTCAAGTAGGTCCTTCAATATTAATAGGGTAAAGTACCGAAGG
>JBFMDX010000029.1 GCA_040753795.1 Thermodesulfobacteriota bacterium | reverse complement strand
CTCCCAGCGGCAAAAAAGCCTGGCGTCGGAGATGTTTTAAACAAATTTTCAAAGAGCAGGCGATCAACTAACGAAATCGGATCGCAAAAAGTCAAAAATATATAGGAAGGCTGCGAGACAGCCTGTTTAGCCTTCCAGGGTAGTTACGATATATCCTTGAGCAGCCGCCGCAGCAGCACCCTTTCTTCAATGGTGAACTTCGAAAGAAGCTCATCATTGGCTGCCTGCCGCTCCTTCTGAAGTGTCTCCTTCATGCGATTGGCTTTTTCCGTCAAAAAAATCCGGATGGCGCGCCGGTCCCGGTCGTCGCTTCGTTTTTCTATCCAGCCGCCTTCGCTTATCCGTTCCAGGACTCCGGACAGCGTGGCCTTGTCAATGGCCAGGACGGCGCCCAGCTCCACGGCGGACAGGCCGTCAGCCAGCCACAATGCCTCCAGGATCACATACTGGATATTGGTAAGGCCATACGGCAGCAACCGCTTTTTCACCAGGGCGTGCCCTTTCTGGTAAGCCTTGGAAAGAAGAAAAATCATGCATTCCGGGGACTGACTGCCGTCCGTTATCATCAGTGAAGCCTTTTCTATTTAGTTAGCATACGAACAATATGAACCGCCTAAATCAGGTTGTCAATGGGAAAAAGGTTCATGGTTCAAGTTATAGGGTTCAAGGAGCAGGGGGAAGGGGTTGAGGCATTGAGAAGTTGAGAAGTTGCAAGAATCTCACAGGCCCAGCAGGCGGGCGACGTTGTCATGGAACACCACCGGAAGTAAGCAAACCGCAGTATTCCGGCCGGCGGCGGCCGGCTCGGTCTCTGCACGTTTCAGGCCCGGAAAACTGTTGACAGGGTCTTCCCCTTCTGATAGATAACCCCATCCTTTCATCAACGTGAAGGATAAGGACGGGGCACAAACGCCCTGGAAAGCGACCGGCATGAAACCCAGAAAGGTCAACAACGCTTCACTTGTTCTCACCTGAACACCCCCAACTTCTTTTTCCGGTTTCACTTTTCCTTATACGATAGATAATGCTATAATAAATAATGATTCACATCAAAAGGTTATAAAAGCTCCCGTGGAGGCGCAGGGTATAACGTTATGAAAAGAAAAAACGTCTTTATCAACATTTCGGTCGGTCTGGCATTTGCCGTTCTCACCTTCGGTTTCTGGGCGCTCACCAATCGTCCTTCCACGGAGCCGCCATGGCCCCCGTCGGTGGCTGGAATGTCTTTTTCGCCCATCCGCGTCAATCAGGACCCTTCGCTCAACATCTATCCCTCCGTGGCGGAAATCGAAGAGGATATCGCCCGGCTCCAGGGGCAGGTCCGTTCCTTACGAACATACGGCGTCGCCGGCACCCTGGGCGAGGTCCCCGCCCTGGCCAAGAAATACCGCATGACGGTGACCCTCGGTGCCTGGCTGACCGCCGACCCCGCCGACAATGAAAAAGAGATCAGCAAACTGATCGCCATCTGCAAAGCCAACAAAGACACGGTCAAACGGGTCATCGTCGGTAATGAAGCGCTTCTCCGGGGTGAGTTGACCGCCAGGGAGGTCTGCGTCTATCTGGATCAAGTCCGATCATCACTGAAAATTCCCGTCAGCACCGGCGAACCCTGGAACGTATGGATCGCCAATCCTATTCTGGCCAAGCATGTGGATTTCATTGCCGCCCATTTTCTGCCCTACTGGGAAGGCATCCACCTGGACGGCGCCATCGGCCATATTCAAGCGACCTATAAAATGCTGCAGGAGAAATTCCCCAGAAAGCCCATTCTGATGGCGGAAGTGGGCTGGCCCAGCAACGGCCGGACCCGCAAAAGCTCCGTGGCCTCGGAAGCCAACGAGGCTATTTTCCTGCGGCGATACCTGGCCGTGGCCCACGCCAATGATTATGATTATTATATAATGGAAGCCTTTGATCAACCCTGGAAAAAGGACTCGGAAGGATCGGTCGGGGCCTACTGGGGCGTTTTTGATGTTTTTCGGAACCAGAAGTTCGCCTTTACCGAGCCCGTGGTGCCCAAGCCCCACTGGCGATTGCTGGCCGGGGGTTCCATCCTGGTCGCCTTCCTGACCTTCCTGGTACTCCTGTTTGACAGTAACACCATCAAAGGCCGCGGTAAAAGCTTTCTGGCCGCCGTCGCTCACCTCTTCGGCATCAGCCTGGTCTGGATCGGATATGACTACGCCAATCAATATCTGACGCCGACTACGGTGATCGTCGGCATCGTCCTGGCCATCGGATTCTTCGGCATCAACCTGGTCATACTGATCGAGGCCCATGAATGGGTGGAAACTTCGTGGGTCAAGCGGCGCCGACGTTTTTTCAGCCAGGTGATCAAACCGCCGGGAACCAAACCCGGCCGCCTGCCCAAGGTGTCCATCCATGTGCCGGTTCACAATGAACCGCCCGATATGCTCAAGGGCACCTTAAACAGCCTGTCTCAACTCGACTACCCGAATTTTGAAGTCCTGATTATCGACAACAACACCAAGGACCCCGCCAAATGGCAGCCGGTGGCCGACTACTGCCAGGCCCTGGGAGAGCGGTTCCGGTTCTTCCATGTCGACCCCCTGCGGGGCTATAAAGCCGGAGCACTTAATTTCGCTCTGGCCAACATGACGCCGGACGCCGAGATCGTGGCGGTCATCGACAGCGACTACCAGGTGAGGCCCTCCTGGTTGATGGACCTGGTGCCCATCCTGGACGATCCGGGCATCGGCTTTGTCCAGGCGCCCCAGGATTACCGTGACGGCGACGAGAGCCTCTTCAAATCCATGTGCTATGCGGAGTACAGGGGCTTTTTCCACATCGGCATGGTGACCCGGAACGACCGTAACGCCATTATCGAGCACGGTACCATGACCATGATCCGGGCCTCGGTCATGAAGCGAATCGGTGGCTGGGCCGAATGGTGCATCACCGAAGACGCCGAACTGGGCCTGCGCATCATGGAACATGGTTTTCAAGGAGCCTATGTCGAGGAAAGCTACGGCAAGGGCCTGATCCCCGACACCTTCACCGACTATAAGCGGCAGCGGTACCGCTGGGCCTACGGCGCCATTCAGATTCTCAAGCGTCACCGTCGGGCCCTGTTTTCGAAAGAAAAGACCACCCATCTTTCCATCGGTCAGCGCTACCACTTCGTGGCCGGGTGGCTGCCCTGGATTTCCGACAGCCTGAACCTGTTCTACACCTTCGGGGCCATTCTCTGGTCTGTGTTAATGATGCTCGACCCCCGGCATGTGGATCCGCCACTGGCCATTTTCATGTTTCCGCCCCTGGCCCTGTTCTGTTTCAAAATCATGAAACTGACCTACCTGTACCGCACGCGGATCAAGTCCACGCGCCTGGAAACCTTCGCCGCCGCACTGGCCGGACTGGCCCTGTCTCATACCATTTCCAAGGCCATCCTGACAGGCATGTTCAGTTCGGAAATGCCCTTTTTCAGAACACCGAAGGGGGGAAACCGGCCGGCCCTGTTCAACGCCCTGTCGGCCGCCACCGAAGAGACCGGCATCGTCGTGCTGCTCTGGATGGTGTCCGCCGGCGTTATTCTGTGTCAACCGTATGAGAACACCAGCGCCAAGCTCTGGTCGATGGTGCTGCTGATCCAGTCGCTGCCGTACCTGGCAACCCTGATTGTATCACTGACCAACGCCCTGCCCATGCGAAAAGCAGGCAAACCCCTGTCCGCGCCGACCGGGCAAATCCCCCTCAAATCGGACACGTAAAAAAGGGTCAAGGGCCAGGGTCCAGGGTCCAAGGGGGCGAGGGGGCGAGGGGATGAACTTTTCAAATTGACATTTGCGTCCGTTACCGGCATATATTAATATATTCAAATAATTGAATTGTGTGTGATTGCCTTTTCCGGTTTCTGTTTTCCATCATATAGTGGGGGGTCCTGAAAACAGAAGCGGCGCGATCCAGACATCTAACCCTGAAAAAGACAGCGATGAACAGAAAACCCACTTACGCGGAACTGGAGCGGGAGATCAGCCTGTTGCGGCGGGAAGCCGCCCGCCATCAACAGGACGCCGAAACTCAGCGGGAACGCGAACAGCGTTATAAAACCATTCTGGAAAGGATCCAGGATGCCTATTACGAAGTTGACTTTAGAGGAAACTTCACCTTCTTCAACCCCCAGATGTGCGAGATGCTGGGCTATACCGAAGAAGAGATGATGGGCATGAACAACCGTCAATACCTGGACGAATTCAACGCCAAACTGGTCTACCAGACGTTTAATCAGGTGTTTCGGACCGAACAGCCGTCCAACGGGTTCGACTGGCGGCTGACGCGGAAAGACAAGTCGCAGATCTGGGTCAATGCCTCCATCACCCTGATCAAAAATCAAAAAGGCGAAAAAGTGGGATTCCGGGGAATCGTCCGGAACATCAGCCCCCAGAAGGAGCTGGAAACCGAACTGCACCGCAAAGCCTACTTCGACCCGCTGACCGGCCTGGCCAACCGTTCCCTGCTCAACGACCGCTTCGAAAAGGCCATTGCCAGGGCCTACCGCTATGGTTCCCTGCTGGCGGTTTATGTCATCGACATGAACCAGACCAAGGACATCAACGATACCATGGGGCACGCCGCCGGGGATGAACTGATCAAGGGCGTGGCCCGGCGCCTGGAGGAGTCGGTCCGGGAAAGCGATACCGTAGCGCGGACCGGCGGTGACGAATTCGTGGTTCTGGGGGAAGGCGTCAACCTGGAAAGAGGCGCCTGGGCGCTGGGGCAGAAAATCATCAACAACATTAAAAACAAGCCGTTTAATATCCTGGGAAGCGCCATTTTCCAGGAGGTCAGCGTGGGATTCAGCCTATACCCCCTGGACGCCCAGACCAAGGAGGAACTCCTGCGACAGGCGGACGTGGCCATGTATTACGCCAAGGAATCCCTGAGCATCAGGCCCCACCGCTACAGCGACCAGGACGACATGCTGTCCACCCGCTTCTCCATCGCCCAGGAGTTGCGCAAGGCCATCGAGGAAAATCAGTTCCTCATTTTCTACCAACCCCAGGTGAACCTGAAAACCCGCGAAGTCATCGGCATGGAAGCCCTGCTGCGCTGGAACCATCCGGAAAAAGGCCTCATCTCCCCGTCCGACTTCATCCCCGTGCTGGAACGCACCGGCCTGATCCGGACCGTGGGGCTGCGCGTGGAGCGAAGCGTCTGTGAACAGATCGCCGCCTGGCGCGAGGAAAGCCGGCCCATCAACCAGAAGACCATCAACTGCTGCATTTACGAATTGAACAATCCGGTCATGCTCGAGGAACTCATGGCGACCATCCGGGAATATGGAGTGGACTCCTCCATGATCGGCATCGAGATCACCGAACGGGTGGCCACCCGGCAGATCGAAGAGGTCCGCAAACTACTGCAGGCCCTGGCCGACGAAGGGATCACGATCCTGCTGGATGACTTCGGCACCGGCTATTCATCGTTGAGCCTGCTGCAGAATCTTCCCATCGATATCGTCAAAATCGACCAGTCCTTTGTTCATGCCATGTTAAAGGACCGGTACAGCGCCTCCCTGGTCAAAGCCATTATCACCATGTGCCATGAAACCGACCGGAAGGTCATGGCCGAGGGCATCGAAACCGAAGATCAGCTGAAGTTTCTGGTGGATCTGGGCTGTGATTACGGGCAGGGATTCCTGTTCGGCCGGCCGACCCCGCCGGAACACGTCTATGACATCTGACCGGCCCACCCGCTTTGACCAGCACCCCCTGATAACTCTGGCCGCCGTTATCCTTCTCGGCGTCCTGACCGGCAGCGCCGTCATTTTCTCCATTTATCGGATCGGGTTCGCCCCCGTGGAGGAAGAAGATATTCTGGACGCGGCGTTCACTTACCGGGAAGCGTCGCCGGTATTTCATCACGGCCTGTCAAAAAACCGCTCCATCGACGATGCGACCTGGGGACCGATAACCTACCGGCTGCGGACCAATTCCCTGGGATTCCGGGACGCCGCGATCCGCCGGGTTCCCCTGAAAAGCGACACGTATCGCATTCTTTTCATGGGCGACTCGTTTACCGAAGGCATCGGCGTCGATTATGAGAACACCTTTGTCGGCCTCATCGGCGACACCCTGCGCGACCGGCAGGTGGAAGTCTTGAACGCCGCCGCCGTTTCCTATTCTCCCGTCATCTACTGGCGCAAGACCAAATACCTGCTGGAAACCGTCGGCCTGAATGTCGATGAAGTGGTCGTGTTTCTTGACATTTCAGACGTCCGGGATGAAACCGAGTCCTACTACCTGGATGAAAAAGAAAATGTGCAGAGCCGTCTGTTTCCGGATAAGGAAACCCGAAAAAAAATTCTGGAGCGTATCCGGGAAGACCGGGTGGTCGACTCCTTGAGCCGTTACCTGAAAGTGTTGATGGATTTTTCCACCGGCCCGGTCTGGGAAACCGGCCGCTGGACCGTCGATCCGGACCTGCTGGATAAGCACGGCCGCCCGGGACTTGAAAGAATGACGCTTTACATGAACCGGCTCAAGACGCTGCTGGAAAGCCGCGGTATCAAATTGACGGTGGCGGTCTATCCCTGGCCCGTCCACGTCCGGGAAAACGACCGCAACTCCATTCAGGCGACATACTGGGGCGACTGGTGCCGGCGGCACGACGTTAAATTCATCAACTATTTTCCGATCTTCATCGGCCCGGACCCCGAGGAATCAAGAAGCATGATCGACCTGCTTTTTATCCCCGGCGATTCCCACTGGAGCGCCCTGGGCCATGAGCTTGTCGCCCGGGTTTTCTGCCAGCGGTTCCTGGAAAGGCCGGCATTTGCCGGATCCGCCCAGAACCCTGCGGATCAATAACGCCAGCTGATCCCGGACGATGGGCTTCATCGCACTATTTTCTTCACCCAGACATCACCCAGGTAAGGATAGAAGATCAGGGTGCGTCCCAGGTTGCCGCCGACATCGGTGGCGGTCACCGACAGGCCCAGTTCGCGGATAACGTTCAGGGCTGTTTCCACGTTGCGCCGCCCGATGGTGATCTCCATGTCGGACGATCTTCCTGAAAGACTCGTCAGCAACTGACCACCGCCGAAGACTTTTACTTCCAGCGTGTCTTTGCTGATCCCCAGGGACATCATCCGGTCAAATACATACCGGACGCTGGCATCCACAAACCGGCCATGCTGGCCCCGGGGAGCGACCGTTCCGGGCAGGGGATAAGGCAGCAGCGAATGGGTCATGCCGCCGATTTTCTGAACCGGACAATGCATGGTAACCGTAACGCATGAGCCCAGGACGGTGCGGACCAGGGCCGGTCCGGCGCCGGAAATATAGTATTCGCCCTGCTTGAGGAAAATGGCCGGTCCCGGCAGGTCACTCCTCTGGATCATCTGAACCGCGTTTCCGTTTCTCATATCAACAGTCCCATTCATGTTACTGATTAACCGTCTGCAGGCGCCGGATGCCAAAGGCAAACCCGTTGTTACGCAGGGTCTGCATGACCGTCTCTTTTGTAAACGGCTTGGTAATATACCCGTCAGCCCCGCAGTCATACTGGGCGATCAGGATGCGTGAGGGGTCCTGAAGGGTGGTCGCGATAATGATTTTTAACCGCCCGGCGCCGGTACGGCCCAGACTTATTTCAAAATCCCTGATTTCCTTGACGGCGGCCAGGCCGTCTTTTTCCGGCATAATGATATCCATAAAAATCAGGTCAAAACGGCCGCCTTCATTCAGTCGCTGCTTGACCCGGTCGACCGCTGCCTGCCCGTTGACGGCTTCTTCGCAGGCCGCCAGTGGAGAGAGAATGTCGATAAAGCTCTGGCGGATCGAACGGCTGTCATCGACGATAAGAATTTTTTTCATTCATAACCCTCCTGTCACCTGACTCAGGCGCAGATCGCCTGCCGGGAGGATTCCTCCTGGTGATTGATTTCCGTTATGGCGTTCAGTTCCTCCAGGGAGAACACCGCCCGCATATCCAGCAGCATCACGAAACGATCGCCCAGCTTGCCGATGCCATGAATAAACTGCCGGTTGATCTTTCCGCTCAGGCGGGGCGCGGCTTCGATCTGATCCGGCAGGATGTCGAGTACCTCCTGGACGTCGTCGACCAGGGCCCCCAGAATCGATGATTCTCCGTCGACGTTGAGATCGACGATAATGATGCAGGTCTGTATGGTGGGCGCGGTCGCGGGCAGGCTGAACTTGCGGCGCAGATCCATGACCGGGACCACCCGCCCCCGGACGTTGATGACCCCCCTCATAAAATCAACTGTCATGGGCACCCGCGTGATGGCGGTATACTCCAGGACTTCCCGGACCATGTGAATATTCAGACCGAACATCTCGCCGTCCAGATAAAAGGTCAGATAAGTATTGTTTGAATTGCCAATGTCTTTCATGTTGTGTCCTCCGTCCGGTCAAGGGGACGGGCGTTACCCGCCCCGGCCTGTTTAAAACCGTTCAAACTCATGATCAGCCGCGTCTTCGGCATTACCCGCCAGGAACACATGGGCGGCGTTGCCTTTGTCCAATGTCCTTTTTGGGGCAGTCAGACGGGAAGCGGCCGGCAACCGGCCCCGGATGCCGTCTTCAACAGCGCCGCCGGTAGAAACATGGCCCCGTGCAATGGACCGATGACCGGCCGCCAGCTTTCTGGCGCCGTTGCCGTTGACATTGAAAAAGCCCATGGTGCTCTGAAGCTGCTGGGCCTGGCTGGCCAGTTCCTGGGCCGTGGACGAGACCTCTTCGGCCGAGGAGGCGTTCTGCTGCACCACCTGATCAAGCTGTGCAAGGGCGGCGTTGATCTGGGTCGCTCCCGCGGTCTGCTCCTTGGAGGCGGCGCTGATTTCCTGAACCAGCTCGGCGGTCTTGCGGATATCGGGCACCATTCTCTCCAGCATTTTGCCGGCCTTTTCGGCAATATCCACGCTGGTAGAGGACAGCTCGCCGATCTCCTTGGCGGCCAGACCACTCCGCTCAGCCAGTTTCCGGACCTCGGCCGCCACCACGGCAAACCCTCTGCCGGCGTCACCGGCCCGGGCCGCTTCTATGGCCGCGTTTAAAGCCAGCAAGTTTGTCTGCCGGGCAATCTCCTCGATGATGGAGATCTTCTCGGCAATATTCTTCATGGCCCGGACCGTATCCTGTACCTGGCGACCCCCCTCTTCCGCGTCCAGGGCCGCCTGCCGGGCGATTTTCTCGGTCTCGGCGGCATTGTCCGCGTTCTGAGTAATGTTGGATCCCATCTGTTCCATGCTGGAGGTAACCTCTTCCAGGTTAGAGGCCTGCTCGGTTGACCCCTGGGACAGCTCCTCCGACGAAGAGCCCATCTCCTCGCTGCCGGAAGCCACGTTTTCGGCCGCCGCCTGGACTTCGGCCACCACCTCTTTGAGTTTAATCGCCATATTCTTCATGGCCGACATCATCTCTCCGGTTTCATCCCTGCTGTTCACCTGAATATCAACGGTCAGATCACCCTGGGATATCCGGTTGGCCACGGCCACCGATTCCCGCAGAGGGGCGGTAATCAGACGGGTGATCCAGTAGGCGATGGCAACGGCGACCAGAATGCCGATCATGCTGATGATGATGGCGTTACGGATGGTCGCCCTGCGGGTGTCGTCAAAAAGAACGTCCGACTCAACGGCTTCGGCTTCAAGAGAGGCGATCATTTTCTTGAGATCGTCATCCGCCGCGTCACGCACTGCGTCGATCCGGCCGTTGATATCCCGGATCCGCCGGACCAGGGAGTCCGCCTCCTCCCCTTCCGCCCGGTTCAAATTCTCAAGAACCGGCAGCATTTCACTTTCATAGACGGTCAGATATTCACCGTACCTGTTTTCAAACTTGCCGGCCTGCTCCTTTTCCTGATTCGTATCAGCCAGATCATGGATTTTCCTGATATCGTCCGCGGCCGTTTTTCTGACTTCCTGCCATTCGTTTTTCATCTCTTCCAGGTTGCGGTTAATGACGGAATTGCTAATGACGGTGTAAACACCGTCCAGATTTTCCATCGTATCCATGATCTGCTTTAAGTCTCTGGAACGCTGGGCGCCTTGATCCTGAAGAATCCCCAGAGCCGTCATCTTGTGGATCTGATAAAATGCCACCACGCCGAAGATGGCTACCACCACCAGAAACCCGATGGCCAGTTTTCTGCCGATTCTCATGTCTGAAAGTCTCATGAACTTTTCCTCCGATAAATGGGTTTTCCGTTCCCGTTCTCCTGCTTTATTTACCAAATGCGTGTTTTTGCTCTCTGATATCCGTGCGCAAGGCCTGCTCTATTATTGCCAGCAGATCGTCCTTTCTGATCGGTTTGGAAAGGTAGCCGAACACCTGATATCGCATGGCCTGAATAGCGGAATCTACCGTGGGCCAGGCGGAAACCAGAATGGTTTTGCAGGACGGCATGATCTCCCGCATGATCCTTGACAGGTGGAGTCCGTTCCGTCCGTTGGAGAGAACGCGGTCGATGATGGCGGCATCGAACCGTTCCTCTGCGACGATCAGTACCGCTTCGGCGATATCGGCGGCCTGACGGACCCGGTACCCGGCCTGGGTCAGATAGTGATTGAGTGTAAAACGCATGCCTTCTTCATCATCCACAACCAGAACGCTGCCTTTGTGCTCCTTGTTTATGCCCTGATCCATGTCATCATCTTCCAGGTGAGTTATCATTTCTATGTTCATTGCTGTTACCGTATATACCGTTTGAGCAACAACCGTGCCGGTTCCCAATAAAATTTCAACATATTGAATTATAATATCTTATTTGTTTTATGCGGGTGATTACGGGAGGAAAGGTGTGCCAACAGTCGGAGGTGTGCCGGCACACATGTGTGGCATGACACAGGGTAAGTTTTAAGTTTTAAGTGTTAAGTTTTAAGTGTTAAGTTTTAAGTTTTAAGTTTTAAGGTGCGGGGTGCAGAGAAAAAAGGGGGGGCCGGATCAGAGGAGCGTTACATCAGACGATGTTTTTCAAGTTTGCGGTAGAGGGTGCGGCGGGAGATGCCCAGCAGGCGGGCGGCCTTGGCCTTGTTTCCGCCGGCTTCAGACAGGGCCTCCCGGATTTTATCCGGAGAAATGTCTTCGGTATCGGCCGCCGGGAGGAGGCCGTCCTCATCCTGGAATTCAGGGGGAAGATGGGTGATGTCCAGAACCGGTACCCGGCAGAGGATGAAGGCATGTTCCAGAACATGCTTCAGCTGGCGTACGTTACCCGGCCAGTCGTAATTCATGAAAAGCGCCATGACTCCATCGGAGACCTGCGCCACCCGGCGGTCATACTTCCGGTTGAAATATTCCCTGAAATGATCCGTCAGCAACGGGATGTCCTCCCGACGGGAGCGCAGGGGCGGCATGCGAATCTCCAGTACCTTGATGCGATAATAAAGGTCTTCCCGGAACTCCCCGCGGGCGATGCGGGCCGGCAGATCCTGGTGGGTGGCTGAAATCAGGCGGACGTCGACGCTGATGGGCCGGGCGTCGCCCACCCGTTCGATCTCCTTTTCCTGGAGCACACGGAGTAGTTTCACCTGCACGCTTACGGGGATATCCCCTATCTCATCCAAAAACAGGGTACCGCCGTGGGCCAGTTCGAAGCGGCCTTTGCGGATGCGGTCGGCGCCGGTGAAGGCGCCCTTGACATGTCCGAACAGTTCGCTTTCCAGAAGGCTCTCCGAAAGGGCCGCACAGTTGACCCGGACCAGGGGACCGGCGGCGCGGCTGCCGCGCTTATGGATGGCGCCGGCCAGCATGTCTTTGCCGGTACCGCTTTCACCGGTGATCAGTACCGTGGCATCGGTGTCGGCCAAATCCTCCACCAGGTTGAAAATTTTCTGCATGGCCGCCGACCGGCCGATCATGCCTTCAAAACGGTTCCGTGCCTCCAACTCCCGCTCCAGATAGTGAAGCCGGGTCAGGTCCCGGATCACCAGCACGCCGCCGATGGCTCTGCCGCCCTCGTCCTTCAACGGCATGGTGTTGACCAGGGCGCTGCGCCTTTGGCCGTCCGGGCACTGAAAAACAACGGCCTGATCCTTCACGACCCGGCCTTGCTGAATGGTTGCGGCGATCATCTCTTTGCAGCGGTTCATGCCGTCGATGGCGATCTCATCGATGCGCCTGCCGATACAGCCGGATGTCTGCCCGCCGCAAAGAGATTCCATGGCTGAATTAATCGAAGCGATACGCCCCTCGCCGTCCACCGCGATAATGGCCTCGTCCACGCTGCGGAAAACCGCTTCCAGGTTTTGCTTGTAGCGCTCCTTCTCCTCGGCCATGCGTTTGTTTTCGATTTTCAGGGCAAAGAAATTCAAGGCGCTCCGGTACAGGCGCAGCAGGGTCTCCTTTTTCACCGGTTTGGGAACATAGTCAAAAGCCCCCTGGCGAACGGCCTCGGCCGCCGTTTCCACCTGGGGTTGTCCGGTAATGATGATGACGGGGCAATCCAGGCCCTGTTCGCGGATGCGGCGCAGCAGGTCGATCCCTTTAAAACCGCCGGGCAGAATGATATCCAGAAAAATCAGATCAAAGGGGCCGGTGTCCGCAAGCCGGGCCAGGGCCTCATGGAAATCGGCCGCCAGCACGACCCCGGCGCCTTCCTTTTCCAGAAAGGTTTTAAAGGTCAGCCGCAGGCCTTCCTCATCATCGACAATCAGAACGCGGGGCACGTCATCATCTCCAGCTTGTTTTGTTTTCATCCAAAACCGTTCGTTCGTCA
The DNA here is from genome assembly GCA_040753795.1 of Thermodesulfobacteriota bacterium. NCBI lineage: Bacteria > Pseudomonadati > Thermodesulfobacteriota > Thermodesulfobacteriota bacterium. Next base: position 29,353 of record JBFMDX010000029.1, on the reverse strand, counting down.
ATCTCCCTTACCGCCGTCCTCTTCCGCCTGCCCCGGCCGGATGACCCGGTCATATGTCGCCAGGGGCAGATCAATGATCACCCGGGTAAAAGCCCCTTCTTCGGATTTGATACCGATCTGGCCGCCGTTTTCCCTGACGATTCCATAACAGATGCTCAGCCCCAGGCCGGTGCCCTCGCCCTTGGGCTTGGTGGAGAAGAAAGGCTCGAACAGCTTGTCCAGATGACGGGAGGCTATGCCGCTGCCGTTATCCATTACCGTCGTCCGCATCCAGAAGCGGCCGTCGATTTCTTCGACCCCGGCTTTGATAAGAATGCGTTTGTCGCCGTCGGGGTCCGGGTATTTCGCGTTCAGGGCATGCCGGGCATTGCTGAAAAGGTTGACGAACACCTGCTGCATTTTATGGAAGGACGCCATGACCGGCGGCAGCCGGTCCGGCACCGTTACCGAAACGGCGATGCCGTCCTTGTCCAGCTGCTTGCGCATCAGCTCCAGGGAATCGGACACAATGGCGGCGATATCGCAGAACCCCGGCGCGTCATCGGACTCCCGTGCGAAGTTGAGCAGGTTGCGGACAATGGCGGCCACGCGGTCGGCCTCCTTGATGATGCGGTTGGGTATGGTCTGGGGATCCTGGGGAACGGGAGATTCATCGGCCAGGATCTGGGCGTAATTGATGATCACATTGATGGGGTTATTGATTTCGTGGGCCACGCCGGCGGCCAGTTCGCCCACCGAAGCCAGCCGGCTTTTATGAACGGTTTCCGCCTCCAGCAGTTTACGCTTTCTGATTTCAGCCGTCAGCGCCCGATTGGCCCCTTCCAGTTCAGCGGTCCGCGCCACGACCCGTTCTTCCAGCAGGTCATGGGATCGCTGCAGGGCCTGTTCCGCCTGGAGCCGTTGCAGGGCCAGGCTGAATACATCGGCCAGACGGTGGAGCGTCCGGATATCCCGGTCGGTGTAATCGCGATCGGCGTTGGCCAGGGCGATCTGCCCCATCAGCTGGCCTTCCAGGATGACCGGAACGGAAACGAACCGCTCAATCGGCAGGTGGCCGCCCGGTATGCCCATGGAGCGGGAATCACCGGCTGGCGAATTGGTCATCAGCGGTTCCTGATGCTGCAATACCCATCCCCAGAGGCCCTTGAAGTGTTCAAAGACATAGGTCTTGTCGGTAACCCGGCATTCCTCCCAGATATCATGACTCAGGGTGGTGCTGACCAGATGGCCGGAATCCCGGTCAATATGTCCCACGAACCCGTGCCGGCTTCCGGTCAGCGCCTTGGCGTAATGCAACGCCAGATCGGATGCGGACGAAATGGACTCGGCGGCCAGCAGGGCCGTGGCCAGTTCCGCCAGGGCGTTGCTGACGGTTTCGCTCTCCCGCAGGGCCTCCTCGGCCTGTTTTCTCCCGGTAATATCGTCGATGGCGACAATAACGAACGGTTCATGATCGATCTCGATGGGTTCGACATTGACCTTGAGCCAGCGCTGTTGGGCAAGCTCATTGATGACCAGGGTCAGAAGGATTTCCGCTCCGTGGATGCTCTGCCCTCCCGCCAGTACGCTTTCCAGTCCGGACCGCAGCGGGCAGGCCGGACAGGAGCTGCCGAAACCGCATCCGCCCGGGTTCTCGAAACTGTGGGTGCAGCCCAGCCCGCCGCCGCCCCGGCGGCCGATCAATTCCGAGGGAGCCCGGGCCACCAGATCAGCGGCCGTCTGGTTGGCATAGCGGATAATGGTATTGGCATCCAGCAGCAGAAGCCCCACGGGCGCGGCCGCGAAAATTTTCAGGAAATTTTTCCGTTCTCTCCGGATGCGTTCCGCGGCCTGCCGGCGTTCGGTGATGTCCACGCTGTATTCAATAATCCGTGAAAGTCTGCCGCTGTCGTCAAAAACAGGATAGGCATGGATCTCAACGTATTGAGGCCGGCCCTGGGGCGTGAAGTGGATGTGTTCCACGGTGACGGGCTTTTTCGTCCGCCGGATTTCATCAAGCGGACAGGGATCGGTGGTCCCGGTGCAGGGGGACTCCGACAGGTGAGAAACGGCATGGCATTTCCGGCCGACGACCTGATTCCCCCCATAGATCTCGTTGGCGATCTCGATGGTATAATCGTCGGCATTGATTACGGCAACCGGGCTGGTGATGGCCTTGACCAGGGTTTTTAAAAACGCCTCGCTCTTCCGCAACGCCTCTTCGGACCGCTTGCGGTCGCCGATATCCCTCAGGAATGAGACCAGTCGCCCGCCGTCAACCCGGCGATACTGAACGCTGACTTCCACCTCCAGAGCAGTGCCGTCTTTGCGACGATGGCGGGTTTCAAAACGCTCCTGCCCCCGCATGATCAGCCGGGAGATGTGGCGGTTGACGTCATCCTTTGTTTCCGCTGCCTCCAGATCGGCAATCCGCATGGTCAGCAGTTCCCTGCGGGTGTATCCGCTCATGCGGCAGTAAGTTTCATTGACCTCCAGCAGCCGGCCCTCCATGTCGGTTATCCAGAACCCGTCCATGGCGGTCTGCAGGACTCCCCGGAGCTGGCTCTCCGAGTCCTTAAGCCTTTCCTGGGCATCCCGCTTTTCGGTTTCAGCCCGATTGATCTGCCTGGCTCTTTCGAGGACGGTTTTCATTTCGGCTATTGCCAGCGGTTTGACCAGGTAACCGATGGGCATGGCCTGACCGGCGCGGCGGATGGTATCGTCATCCACATGGTCGGTAACAAAAATAACGGGGAGATTGAGCTCCCGCCGGAGAATACCCGCCGTCTCGACACCGTCAATGGGGCCTTTTAAGCGGACATCCATCAGCACAACGTCCGGTTTTTCCAGGGCGGCCCGGGCCACTGCCTGATGCCCGTCGCTCTGCAGGGAGGTGACAACATACCCCACCTCCTCCAGAGACGTTTTCATCTGATGGGCGATGATACGCTCATCCTCGACAATCATTATTTTAAATGGAGTCATAAATACGGCGATGAGTTGAATTCGGAATAAAAAGACGGCCAAAAAGCAAAAACCGCTGGCCCTGACGGATCAGAGGTCGTCGACCTGGATGACGTTACGGACGATTTTCTTGATCAGCACATCGCCCCGGTGGGGGTAAAAAATCAGCTTGCGGCCCCAGTTGCCGCCGACATCGGTGGCCGTTACATGCAGATCGAGTTCCCCGATCACTTTCAGGGCCGTTGCCACATTGCGGCGGCCGATACTGATTTCAATTCCGGATGAGGTTCCCGTGAGCCGGGTCAGCAACTGCCCGCCGCCGAACACCTTGATTTCCAAAGTATCCTTCCTGGCGCCCATGTCCAGCAGCCGTTCCAGCACATGCCTGACGCTGAGATTCACAAAACGTCCGATATGGTCGGCGGGGGTGGTCGCGCCGGGCACCGGAAACGGGAGCAGCGAATGGGTGATGCCGCCGATCTTCAGTTCCGGGCAATGCATGGTCACCGCCACGCTGGAGCCGAGTATCGTCCGGATCAGCATCGGCCCTTTGTCGGAGATATGGTACTCCCCCTGTTTCAAAAACAGGACCGGCAGGTCCGCATCGACTGACGGCGGTGTCCGGGTTCCATTGTTTTTTTTCATATAAAGCCACCTGATGATTTGTCAAAACCATAATCACATCAAAACCAAAAAGTCAACGACATATCCCCGCTCCCGGGAACAGCCCTTGAGTTCCCCCCTCATCCTACCCCCTTGCTCTTGTACCCTGAACCCTGCACCTTGAACCTCGCACCAAAATTCTAATTTTTAGAGATATCCTTAACACTTAAAACTTAACACTTAAAACTTAAAACTTAACACTTAAACCTCCGGCGCAGCCGGCAACATTGCAACGTAAACATCCACTTTGACTTTAACTGTCCGTTCGGCTATAAAATTTTTTACTATTAAACCCCAATATAAAAAGGAAGCATCATGGAGCCGCATTCACCCAACATCATTGCCAACGCCCTGGGCTGTCATGCCCTTCACAACGCCGCCGGCGAATCGATCGTTTACGGCGACCGGCGGATCACCTGGAAAACCCTGGCCGGCCGCGTGTTTCAACTGGCCGACGCCATAATCAAAAAAGGCCTCCGCAAAAACGACAAGGTCGCCTTTATGTTTTATAACTGTCCGGAATTCATCGAGATCAACTTCGCCATCCAGGCGGCGGGCGCTATTCCCGTACCCATGAACTACCGTTTCGTGGCCAAGGAAATCGAATACCAGCTTAACCACTGTGACGCCCGGATGTTCATTTACGACGCGGTCTTCCGGGAAGCCGTGGCCGAAGCCGCTCCCCGGCTGACCGGCATCGAAACCTTTGTCTGCCTGGGCGCCCCCGGTGAAAAGGACGGACCGGATTACGAGTCCTTCCTGGCCTCCGGCCGGAGCGAAGATCCGAAGGTGCCCACCTCCTGGGATGATATCGCGGTCATGATTTACACCGGCGGCACCACCGGCTTTCCCAAGGGCGTCATGCTGACCTACGGCGGTCACCTGGACATGTTCTGCCATCTGTTCGCCTCCATCCTCACCCGGGCGGCCACCGTGGATTTAAGCCAGGAACAGCTTCATGCCTTGAGCAAAATGGTTTCCCTGCCCGGTGTCGGCATGCTGTCCGGCCTGGCGCGCACCAAACTGGCCAGAAAAATTCTAAGCAGCAAAAAGACCTACCACACCGTGGAAAAGGCCGTCCGCTATCTGCTCTCCCACCCCCAGGCGGCCCGCATCGGTTACAAGAACACCATCCGTCTGATGACCCCCTCCATGCCCTATTTCCACGACGCCTCCTATCAGACCCTGATTCTCGGCGCCCTGACCGGCAACGCCTGCGCCATTATCGTGCCGGGCAGCAAATTCGATCCGGAAAAAATACTCCAGACCGTGGAAAAGGAAAAGCCGGCCTTCATGGCCAACGTGCCCACGGGCTGGAAAAAAATCGTCTCCTTTCCGGACATCAAAAAATATGACGCCAGTTCCCTGATGGCCGCGGCCACCGGCGCCGGCGCCTGCTCGGCCGACCTGAAACGAAAAATGTTCGAAAAATTTCCCGGCATCATCATCCTGGACATGTTCGGCCAGACGGAGATGACGCCCATCACCTCCTTCCGCATTGATACCAGTCCGGCAACCGTCAAGGAACGCTCCGTGGGCCAGACCATTCTTGACGTCCGCATCGTCGACGAGGCCGGCCGGGACGTGCCCCGGGGGGAAATCGGCGAGATCATGTACAAATCCGACTGGATCATGAAGGGCTACTACAAGGACGAAGAAAAAACCAGTGAAGCCATGAAGGACGGCTGGTTCAAGGGCGGCGACCTGGGGTACTTCGACGCCGACGGCGAGGTCCGGCTGGTGGACCGCAAAAAAGAGTGCATCAACACCGGCGGCGAAAAGGTCTTCCCCCTGGAAGTGGAAGAAGTGCTGCACGCCCACCCGGATGTCCAGGATGTTTGCATCATCGGCGTGCCGGACGAGGAATGGGGCAGCACGGTCCGGGCGGTGGTTCAGCCGGTGCCGGGAAAAAATCCGGACCCGGCGGCCATCATTGAATTCTGCCGGGGAAAACTGGCCGGGTTCAAGATTCCCAAATCCGTGGTCTTCGTGGAGGAACTGCCGCTGTCGCCGGTGGGCAAGGTCCTGCGGGCCAAGATCCGGGAGAATTACGGACAGCCGGGGTAGCGGTAAGGGTGCGGGGAAACCGCCAGGCTGAAGAACACGCCGCCGTCCTCGAACATCAGCCCCTTGCCGGTCATCAGGTCCAGAAACGATTGCAGCCGCTCGGCCGGCAGGGGTGAAAACCGCACCCGGATCTCTTCAAAATTTCGGGGGCGCTCGCAGAAAAGATAAATCTCGCGGGAAGTTCCTTCCAGCCGGTGATTGACGGGTTCCCCGCCGACCCGGCGCTCTCTTAAAATCAGAAAGGACCGGCCGTCGTGCTGCGTCAGGATGGGGCCGCTCCCGGCCCCGGCATGAAGCCGGGCATAGTCCCGTTGCCACTGTTCAACCGCCCTGACCACCGGTTGCCAGAGCCGGCGCTGGGCCATCTTGCCGCCGCGATAATCCTGGATCATCAGCCGCGTGCGCCGGCAGATATCTTCGGGAAACAGTTCCTTATAATAAGGATGGTTATAAACGGCCGTCAGGCCGTATGCTGCCGGGTTGTCCCGGACCGGACTGTGCATGCCCAGCCAGAAGCGGACAATGTGCAGGGGACGGAAAAACCGGGCAAAGGAAATGACCCGCAGGGTTTCAGTCACATCGCCCTCATCGCTGCCTGGAAAGCACACCATCAGGTTGGCCGCGTTCTTTATCCCCAGGGCTTCGCAGTTTTTCATGATGGCCAGGTTGTCCATGGCCGTGGTGCCCTTGTTCATTTTGCGCAGAAGCCGTGAACTTAAGGATTCGATGCCGATCTGCGCTTCGGCCCCGCCGGCGGACCGGAAGGCTTCCAGGGTTGGGCGATCGGTTGACGCCCGCAGTTCGGCAAAAAGCTGCAAGTCCCTGCCCCGGGCCGCCAGAACGGCAAAGATGTCCCGGCTTGTTTTCGGCGGCAGCGCATTGTCCATGCAGACAATCGCCAGGATCCGGTGTGTTTCCACCAGTTGTTCGACTTCGTCGGCCACCTGATCCGGGGATTTGGCGCGGTATCCCCGCCACTGGGAATTCAGGTTGCAGAAGGCGCAACCCTGTTTCCGGTCCCGGGGGCCGGCACCATTTCCGGCGCCCTGCCACCAGCACCCCCGGGACATTTCCATCGGCAGCATCGGGAAAAACCGCCTTTGCCCCGGAAAGCCGGCCAGGGCTTGAAAATAATCGGTATAATCCGGCACGGGCAGACCGGCAAGATCCGGCAGTTGGCCGAAGGAAACCGTCTCCCTGGCATGGCCGTCACCGCGCCGGACAATGCCCGGCCCGGGCGGGATGTCATGGCATTGGCCGCCGGCCCGCAGATGGCCGACCAGCCGGGTCAGGGGCTCCTCCCCCTCGCCGGCCACGATCAAATCGATTTCCGGAAAGACCTCCAGAAGATCAGCGGCAGCGTTTCCGCCGACAATCGATCCGCCGGCAATCAGCGGTAACTGAGGCGCCCGGCGCCGGACTCGCCGCATCAGGTAGAGCGAGGCCGTCAACTGGCACAGACACACGGAAAAGCCCGCCAGATCCAGGGCGGCCCAGTCGGTTTGGCGGATAAAGAGATCGGTCACGGTCTTGACGCGCCGGACCAGAGCGGAAAAATCCAGTCCGGCCGAAATCCCGGATCTTCTTGCCAGGCTGTCGAAAAAACGGCCGATGGGTTCCGCCCGTTCCGGATACAGCAGCGCGGCATAAACGCTTTCGGCCAGCCAGGTTTCCCGGGACACGGCCAGGTAGGTAGAATATCCGACAGCTTCGGCCAGAGTCAGATAAAAATGAGAAGCGGACACGGATATGTCCGGAAAAGCCTGCCGCAGATATGCTTTTAAAGCGCCCAGCTGAATGGACGGCCGGCTGAACAGCGGCCAGGGAGCGGAAACCAGAGCGACCCGGCCTTTAAAATCACGCCCTTTACGGTTGATCGCCAAGGCCGGTCCCAGCTCCCGTTTGATTGATTTTCGACAGAAGCGCCGCCAGGCGCCTGGAAATCATGCCGTCACCCGGACGCAGCGACAGGACCGCCCGGTACTGATCGACGGCTTCCTCCAGCCGGCCGGTGATTGCCAGGGCCTCGGCCAGGTGAACGTGATACAGGGCGTTTTGAGGTTCCAGCACCACCGCCTTCCGGAAATACTCGATGCCGTCAGCCAGGCGCCCCTGCCGGATAAAGGCCAGCCCCAGGTTATCAATGGTCATAGCCTGATGCGGCTGAAGACGCAGGGCGGCCTCAAAGGCGACGACCGCTTCGTCCAGTTTTCCCTGCTCCCCCAGAATGGCGCCGATGTTGTTGTGGGCTAACGGCTGGTCCGGTTTAAGGGCCAGGGCCCGGCGATAATGATCCAGGGCCTCATCCAGCCGGCCGGTTTCCTTCAAGGCGTTGGCCAGGTTGTTATGCGCCCAGGCCAGATCGGGAGAATGCCGGACGGCGCTTTCAAACAGAGAAACCGAATCGCGCCACTCAAGGTTGCGTTGAACGGTGTGTGTCCCGTAAACTGCACAAATGATGCCGGCCGTCACCCACGACAGACGGAAGGCCATGGCCTCACTGATCCCGGTTCGCTTTATCAGCGCCGGGATCCGGCTGAAAATCAGGCCCAGCACCAGACAAAAGCCAAAAGAAAGAATGTACAACCGCTGCTCGGCAATGGGCCGGAGTTCCAGGACAAGAATATTGGCGACCGGCAGAAGGGTGATCAGGACCCAGGCCAGACCGAAAAACATTGACCGCTGAGCGGAGAATGTCCGGACCATAACCAGCAGCAGGGCCGCCAGGGTGGCCAGGGTCAGTAAAACGGCGGGGTCCAACAGGGTTCGCGGCGGGTGAAACAGGTGGGCGATGGAAAGCGGCGCCGGCCAGACCAGCTTGTCCAGGTACCAGCCCAGGGTGGCCAGGATGGTCCAGATATGACGACGGCTGCCGGGGTCAAATCCGGTGGTGTCCGAACCGGCGGCAATCAGAAAATCTTTCTGTAACCAGAACCAGATCAGGGCCAGACCGAAAAACGGAATCAGACCGGCAAATCGCCGGCCGGCCGGCCGTTCCCCGGGAAAACAGACCACGTAAAGAGCCAGGATCAGCGGCAGGGTCGCCGCCATGGGCTTGGACCCCAGAGCCCCCATAAAGCCGAGCAGCGAGGCGCAATAAAAAAGGATGGCGTTGGTTTTGCCGGTACGGGAACGATGCAAAAGGTACAACAGAAAGGCGGCCTGATAAAAAGCAAAGGCCAGCAGATCCGAGCGGTTCTTGATGTAGGCCACCGATTCCACATGGACGGGATGGAGCGCGAAAAAAAGGGCGGCCAGGAAAGCCGGACTCAAGAAGCCCTTTTGTCCGGCGTCTTCCCCGCGGGGCTCCCCGCGGCCGGTCGCCGTCAGCATCAGCGCCAGAAAATACGCCAGAACGACGTTGACGACGTGCAACAGCATATTGGTCAGGTGGAAGCCTATGGGTTGAAGACCCCCGAGGCGGTAGTCTACGGCAAAGCTGGTTTCTCTGATGGGACGGAAGCCGGTGTCGGGCGAGGAGGAACGGTCTTCCCGCCAGTGCCGGGCGGTAAAAAAAAGCGGGATGTTCCGGAGACTCCGGATGTGCGGGTTGTCGGACACCACCTGCGTGTCTTCCCAGACGAAATCATTGGCCAGGGTGTTGGCAAAAACAGCCAGGCAAATGGCGATCAGGACAGACAGGTGAATCAACCGGCGGTGGTTTGGAATAATTCTCATCGTTCCCGATACCGACCTGCGTAGAGAAAATCTTCAGGTTTCCTTCAGGGCGATCGGCGGGTCGCCCCTACCGGGTAATCGCAACCACGCCAGTGCCGTTGCAGGGGCAGGCGCGCCTTGCCCCTACCCCTCGATCTTCCAGGAAGTCGTCCCGTCCGGCCGGTCTTCCAGCACGACCTTCAAATCCGTGAGCTGGGCCCGGATGCGGTCGGCTTCGGCGAAATTTTTCGTCTTTCTGGCCTGGCGCCGGGCTTCGATCAGTCGCTCGATCTCGGCCGGGTCAACCGCCCCCTGGGCTGCGGCCGCGGCTTTCTTCTTCTGGAAATAGTCGCGAGGGTCGTCGTTCAATATGCCCAGGATTTTCCCCATGCTGCGAATGTCGCCGACTGCGGCCGCGATCAGCTCCGGAGCCGCCTTACCCGCTTCGGCCTCGTCCAGGAGGCGGTTAAGGGCCCGGGCGGCGTCAAACAAAGTTCCGATCCCCCGGGCGGTATTAAAATCGTCGTCCATGGCCCGGCAGAACTCCTGCCAGTGGGTTCCGGGACCGGCGGCCGCAAGGCCCGGATACCGCTCGTCCGGCCGCTGCAGGGCCAGATAAAGCTTATCCAGGCCGGCGGCGGCATCGCGCATGGATTCCTCGGAAAAATCCACCGGGCTGCGGTAGTGGCTGGACAGGAGAAAGAGCCGGATCACCTCCGGGGCAAAGGCGTCGGTCATCTCCCTGACCGTGAGAAAATTGTTCAGGGACTTGGACATCTTTTCCTGGTTGATGCGTACAAACCCGTTGTGCATCCAGACCCGGGCAAAGGGCTTGCCGAAGGCGGCCTCGGACTGGGCAATCTCGTTCTCGTGATGGGGAAAAATAAGGTCCTGGCCGCCGCCGTGGATGTCGAAGGTTTCGCCGAGCAGCTCGGCGCTCATGGCCGAGCACTCGATGTGCCAGCCCGGCCGGCCCTTTCCCCAGGGGCTGTCCCAGGAGGGTTCGCCGGGTTTTTCCGCCTTCCAGAGCACGAAATCAAAGGGATTCTTCTTGCGCTCGTCCACCTCGATGCGGGCGCCGGCCATCATGTCGGAAAGTTTCCGGCCTGAGAGTTTGCCGTAACCGGGAAAAGAATCGACCGCGAAGAAAACATCGCCGCCGGCCGCGTAGGCCGAACCCTTATCCACCAAACGCTGAATCACCCGGATGATGGCCGGAATATACTCGGTGGCCCGGGGCTCTTGAGTGGCCCGTTCAACGTAGAGGGCGTCCATGTCCCGGTAGAATTCATCGATGTATTTTTCGGACACCTCGGTACAGGTAAGGCAGTCTTCGGCGGCCCGTTTGATGATTTTGTCGTCCACGTCGGTAAAGTTCCGGACATAGGTGACGTCCAGGCCGCCGGCGCGGAAATAGCGCGCCACCACGTCAAAGACAATCACCGAGCGGGCGTGGCCGATGTGGCTCGGGCCGTAAACCGTGGGCCCGCAGACATACATCATGACCCGCCCGGGATTCAGCGGTTGAAAGGGCTCTTTTTCCCGGGTCAGGGTGTTATAGATCTGAATGGTCATTTTCATATATTCCTAATCATCGGTTGATCGAATCAGGGCCGCGCTCATGGCCGCAATGCCTTCACCGGCGCCGACAAATCCCATGCCCTCGGTGGTGGTGGCCTTGATATTGACGCGGTGGAGGCCGATATCCAGGGCATCGGCGATATTGACCGTCATGGTTTCCATAAAGGGCGCCAGCTTCGGGGCCTGGGCCAGAACGGTGGCGTCGATATTGATGATCACAAAGCCCCGGTCGCGGAGCTTTGCGGCCGTTATCTCCAGAAGCCGAATGCTGGCAATGCCCTTGTAGGCCGGGTCGGTGTCCGGGAAATGTCGGCCGATATCCCCCAGGCCGGCTGCTCCCAGCAGGGCGTCGCACACGGCGTGCGCCAGCACGTCGGCGTCCGAATGGCCGTCCAGCCCCTTTTCATAAGGGATGATCACCCCGCCCAGCACCAGTTCCCGGCCGGCGACCAGCCGGTGGGCGTCATATCCCGTTCCAATCCGCATAATGCGTCCTTATATACCTCATGCCGCGCCGCCAGAGTCCGGCGCCATTGCGTGATAATCTGTTGATTGTATTCTTTTTGCGAGACAGAGAATAAATGATGGCGGAACAAAAAGCAACAATTGCCTGACGGCCCGACGAGGTCATTCTCCGGTTTAACCGTATAATCCAGTCATACGGGCGACAAGGGGTCAAAGGACCGGGCGTTAAAAATTTCTCACTGCCTGAGGGCGAAGCCCGAGTTTGAGAAATTTAGCCCGGGCCGTTGATCCCGCCCGAAATGATCGCGGAGCGAACAAAAGGATTTTATCGTCCTGCGATTCAGTTTGACTCATTGGACAATGATTTATATATACAAGTGATTCATATCCAGTGCCTTGGGATTCTGGATCTCCCGGTCAAGCCGGGGGATGCCCCCCGAAGGGCTCGGGATCTCCCGGCCATTTTATCGGGGGATGATGACTGAAATTGATATCGTAAATTCAAATAATTACAATATATTATATATTAACAAATAAGGTGATGGGTAAACAAATCAAATCAAGGGGAAAAAGCACAGATGAACAATAATAATGACGAATCAAAGTCCCCGGCAACGGCGAATGTTTCTTCGGTTCCCGAGGGAGCCGCATCACGGCCCCTGCGGCCGGAACTGGCTGAAATGATCAGGCGGCACGCCTTTGGCCTGGATGAAAACCGGCCCGGGGCCGTGAATAAGCGGCAACAAAAGAATCAGCGCACCGCCCGGTCCAACGTCAATGACCTGTGCGACCCCGGCAGTTTTATCGAATACGGCGCCCTGGCCGTTGCCGCCCAGCGGGGCCGGCGATCCGAAGAAGACCTGATCAGCAAAACGCCGGCCGACGGCCTGATCGCGGGCGTGGGAACCGTCAACGGCAACCTGTTCGGACAGGAACGATCGCGCTGTATGGTCATGTCCTATGACTACACGGTCCTGGCCGGCACGCAAGGATATTTCAACCACAAGAAAATGGACCGCCTGCTCAAACTCGCTTACGAGCAGCGCCTGCCCCTGGTCCTGTTCGCCGAAGGCGGCGGCGGACGGCCCGGTGATGTGGACGCCATCGGCATCATGACTGCCGGCCTGGATCTGTCTACCTTTGCCGCCTTCGCGGGGCTAAGCGGCCGGGTACCGCTGGTAGGCATTGTCTCCGGCCCCTGCTTCGCCGGCAATGCCGCCCTGCTGGGCTGTTGCGACGTGATCATCGCCACGAAAAACGCCAATATCGGCATGGGCGGCCCGGTCATGATCGAAGGCGGCGGGCTGGGCGTGTTTACGCCCGAGGAAATCGGCCCCATCGATGTCCAAACAACCAATGGAGTAGTGGACGTGGAAGCGGCCGATGATGCCGAAGCGGTCGCCATCGCCCGTAAATACCTTTCTTATTTCCAGGGAACAGTCCAGCAATGGACGGCCGGGGATCAACGGGTTCTGCGCGACCTGATCCCGGACAACAAGAAACACCCCTACGATGTACGCACGGTCATCCGGGCCCTGGCTGATACGGATTCATTCCTGGAACTGCGGCCGAAGTTCGGCCCCGGCATCGTCACCGGCCTGGTCCTGATCGAAGGCCGGCCCTTCGGCCTGATGGCCAATAACTGCATGCACATGGCCGGCGCCATTGAAGCCGAAGGGGCCGACAAGGCCGCCCGTCTGATGCAGCTCTGCCAGGCCCACGGCCTGCCGCTCCTGTCCCTGTGCGACACGCCCGGCTTCATGGTCGGACCGGAAATGGAAAAACGCGCCCAGGTGCGCCATGTCTGCCGCATGTTCGTGGTCGGCTCTCACCTGACCGTGCCCTACTTCACGGTGGTGCTGCGCCGGGGATACGGCCTGGGCGCCATGGCCATGGCCAGGGGCGGTTTCCATGAATCCTTCTTCACGACCGCCTGGCCCACCGGGGAATTTGGCGCCATGGGTATCGAAGGCGCCATCAAGGCCGGTTTTAAAAAGGAACTGGCCGCCGTATCAGACCCGGTTGAGCGGGAAAAGTTGTACGATCACCTGGTCGGGGAATTGTACAAACGGGGCAAGGCCCTGAACATGGCCGCTTACCTGGAAATCGACGCCGTCATCGATCCCGCCGACACCCGGGCCTGGATCATGCGCGGCATCCGGTCAGCGCCGGCGGCGTCCGGCGGTGAGCCCTGCCGATCCTTTGTCGACCCGTGGTAAAAACCCAAAAAAGCAGTCCGGATAAAAAAATATTGCAATTCATACCCGCATGGAATAAAGAAGTCCTTTGGTTAAAATTGGGACATACCACAGGAGAGACATTACCGACAGTCTGTTTTTTAGCAAACCTTTTAGAAATCCATCAGTTGCCGGGTAAATTGTATGAAACTGTTATTTTCTTCATGGAATAATGAAATCGTCGACAGCCGGGGACTTGAACCCGATAAGTGGAAGGACGTGCCTTCCGTCACGCTGCCGGCGGACTTTGACAAGGAAAACACCATCGCCGGTTTCATGGGCTGGGCCGGTATCATCCTGCTGAAGGACTCCGTCGACATCGTCGATATGTCCCTGCGCTACATGCAGGAAGTGCATAAGACCTCCTGCGGAAAATGTTTCCCCTGCCGGATCGGCACCGCGATCATGGAAAACACCCTGAAAAAATTCGCCGAGGGGAAAGGACAGGCGGAGGACCTGACCAGGTTACGGAATCTGGGGCAATACATATCGGAAACATCCAAATGCTTCATCGGCAAAACCGGTCCGGTTCCGATCCTGCATGCCATCGAACACTTCCGGAACGACTTCGAAAAAGCCGCGGCCGGAAAGAAGCCGGCGCAGACAAGCGCCCGCTATGCGGCCAAATGGACGGCCCCCTGCTACTCCGCCTGTCCGGCCGGAATGAACATCCCCGCCTATGTCGAGCATATCAGCGAAAACCGCGTCCTGGATGCCCTGCAGGTCACCCGCGAGGCCAGCCCCATGGCCGCCTCGCTGGGCCGGGCCTGCTTTCATCCCTGTGAAAAGAACTGCCGCCGGTCCCATATCGACGAGGCGATCTCCATCTGCAAGCTCAAACGGTTCGCCTGGGACTATGAGGATCTGCGTCCCCTGGCCCAGCCGGAGAATCCCAACCGGCACGCCAAAACGGACAAGGTGGCGGTCATCGGCGCCGGCCCCGCCGGCCTCTCGGCCGCTTATTATCTGGCCATCAAAGGATACCCGGTGACGGTTTTTGAAGCCCTGCCGGTTCCGGGCGGCATGGTCGGCGTGGGCATCCCCGAATACCGGGTTCCCAAGGAGGTTCTCCAGAGAGAAACCGCCTTTGTCGAAAAGATGGGCGTGGAAATCCGCTACAACACCCCCATCGGCAAAGACCTCACCATTCCCCAACTCCAAAAGGAAGGGTACAAGGCTTTTCTGGTCGCCACCGGCGCCCATCTTTCCAAAAAGATCGGAGTGGAAGGAGAGGATAACAACCTCGACGGCTTTTTGAAGGGAATTGATTATCTGAAAGACTGCGTCACCACCCGGTGTCTGGATATGAAAGGCAAAAGAGTGCTGGTTGTCGGCGGCGGCAACGTGGCCATGGACTGCTGCCGATCCCCCATCAGAAACGGCGCCAAGGAGGTGACCATCGTCTATCGCCGGACCAAGAAAGAACTGCCGGCCGATCCCCATGAAGTACACGACTCGGAAATCGAGGGCGTCAAATACATTTTTCTCACCGCTCCCAAAAAGATCGTTTCCCAGAACGGAAAGGTGACCGGCCTGGAATGCCTGAAAATGGAACTGGGTGAACCCGATGCCAGCGGCCGGAGACGCCCGGTGCCGGTGGAAGGATCGGAGTTTGTCATCCCGGCGGACATCATCATCCAGGCCATCGGCCAGGACTGCGACCTGTCCGTTTTAAGCGGCGTGAACGACGTCCAGTCCACCCGCTGGGGTACCATTACCGCGGACCCGCAGACCTTTCAGACCCATGTTCCTTATATCTTCACCGCCGGGGACGTGTTCAACGGTCCGCTGACCATTGTCGACGCCTGCGGCAACGCCCGCCGGGCCGCGGAAAGTATCCACCAGTTCCTTACCGACGGCGCGGTCACCGTATCCACCGATGAAAAACTGGACCGGGTCTTCAAGACCCTGGGCGTTGACGGCAAAAACGAAAAACCCGCCTTCAAAGAAACCCTTAAACGGGTGTCCATGCCGGTCATCCCTCTGGATCGGAGAGTGACCAGCTTCGCCGAAGTGGAAACCGGGTATGATCTGCGGCAGGCGATTGAAGAAGCCTCCCGCTGCCTGCGGTGTTATCAGATGGGCATGGTGGCGCTGGAAAAATAAGAATTTCATTGACAAGAGGGGAAACAAAACGATAAAAAATTGTCTTTTTTTATTTTGGCGGGACGGATGCCCGCTGAGCATGAACAGGACAATGCAAAATAGGTGTAATTAAGGAAACGGAAAGAGACGACTCATGAGCGAATACATACCTGTCTTACTGATGCTACTGCTGGCCGCGGCCACGTCGGTGGGCATTTTATGCGTGGCCACCTTCATCGGCCCGAAAAAGAAGTTCCCGGAAAAGATGCAGCCTTTCGAATGCGGTGAAGCCCCCCTGGTGTCCCCCAAGCAGCGATTCTCCGTCAAGTTTTACCTGGTGGCCCTGTTTTTCGTCATTTTTGATATTGAAGCGGTTTTTCTGTATCCCTGGGCGGTGGTCTTCAAAGAACTGGGCCTGTTCGGCTTTATTGAGATGATGATGTTCCTGGGAATTCTGGCCGTGGGCCTGATTTATGTCTGGAAAAGAGGTGCCTTGGAATGGGAATAATCGGAAACGCGGATGAAGGACTGGCCGGACTCCTGAAGGATTCGGTGATCATGACCAAGCTGGATGCCGTCATCGGCTGGGCCAGGAAATACTCCCTGTTTGTTTACCCCTTTGCGACGGCCTGTTGCGCCATGGAGTACATGTCCCTGGGCGGTCCCCAGTACGACCTGGACCGGTTCGGCGCCGCCCTGCCCCGGTTTACGCCGAGGCAGGCCGACCTGCTGCTGGTGGTGGGCACCATCAGCCACAAACAGGCCCCGATTCTGGTCAAGGTTTATGATCAGATGACCGAGCCCAAATGGGTCATCGCCTTTGGCGCCTGCGCGGTTTCCGGCGGGTTTTACGATAATTACGCCACCGTCCAGGGCATCGATACCCTCATTCCGGTGGACGTTTATATCCCCGGTTGCCCGCCGCGGCCGGAAATGGTCATCGACGGGCTGATCAAGTTACAGCAGAAAATCGCCAAGGAAAGATGGACCGACTGGCCAAGAGGCGCCGCACCGGTCACTGGCGCGTAAAGATTCCTTAATATCAAAACGGGTTAACAGTTTATGAAAACCAGTGTGACGCTGAAGAAACTGACGGAAAAATTTCCGGATGCCGTTGTCGAAACCCACTCCTTTCGTAATGATGATACGGCAATTATAAAAAAGGAAGAGATACTCAAGATTTTCTCCTTTTTGCGGGACGATCCGGAGCTTCTGTATAATTTCATGATGGATATCACGGCGGTGGACTATATGGGCCGGGAACCGAGATTTGAGGTCGTTTATCACCTCTATTCCCTCAGATACAACACCCGGATCCGGATCAAGGCCCGTGTATCCGAAGCGGACGGCGCCATTGACTCCGCCACCTCTCTCTGGAACAGCGCCGACTGGTTTGAAAGAGAAGCCTACGACATGTACGGCATCCGCTTCACGGGACATCCCAATCTGAAGCGGATTCTGCTGTACGAGGAGTTTGAAGGGCATCCCCTGCGAAAGGATTATCCGGTAAAGAAGCGGCAGCCCCTGATCGGGCCTGTCAACTAATTAATTTTTAAGCGAAACCGTTTCCCTATGACTCAGACAACCAAAGATCTGTATACCGAAAACATGGTCATCAACATGGGGCCTTCCCATCCGGTCACCCATGGAACGGTGAAATTTCTCGCCACCCTTGACGGAGAAAAAATTGTCGACCTGGACGTCGGTATCGGGTACCTCCACCGCGGGTTTGAAAAGATGTGCGAAAACGGCACCTGGGAACAGGTCATGCCGTACACCGACCGGTTGAACTACGTCTCGCCGCTTATTAACAATGTAGGCTACGCCCTGGCGGTGGAAAAGCTGGCCGGGATCGAGACCACTGAACGGTGCCGGTACATCCGGGTCATCATGTGTGAGCTTTCCCGGATCGCCGACCACTTCACCAATGTCGCCGCGGCCGCCATGGAACTGGGGGCCATGACCGCCTTCCTCTACTTCGTCGAAGCGCGGGAACTGATCTGGGACCTGATCGAAAGCACCTGCGGCGCCCGGGTCACCACCAACTACATCCGGATCGGCGGGCTGAAAAACGACCTGCCCGAAGGCTTCGCGGAAAAAACAAAAGCCGCCTTCGCGGGATGCCGGAAGTTCTGGGACGACGTCAACAAGCTGTTGACCAAGAACCGGATCTTTATCGACCGCACCCGGAACACCGGCACCATGCCGGCGGATGAGGCCATCGCCTATGGCTTTACCGGCCCCTGCCTGAGAGCCAGCGGCGTCGCCTATGATGTCCGCAAAGCCCACCCCTATCTGACATATGACCGGATTGACTTTGAAATTCCAGTGGGGGAAGTGGGCGATAATTTTGACCGCTACCTGATCCGGATGGAAGAAATCAACCAGAGCATGCGGATTGTCGAGCAGGCCCTGGCTCAAATCCCGACGGGCCCCGTCAATCTGAACATGCCCGAATACAGGCGGCAGCCCAAAGAAGGCGTCTACAGCGATATCGCCTCCCTGATATTTCATTTCAAGACGGTGATGGAAGGATTCCGGCCTCCGGCCGGTGAAATCTATTTCCCCATCGAAGCGGCCAACGGGGAACTGGGTTTTTATCTGGTCAGTGATGGAACCGGCAAGCCCTACAAGTGCAGGGTCAGGCCCCCGAGCTTTGCCCTGACGGCAGCCATGCCCCGTATGGTCAAGGGAGGGTTTGTGGCGGATATCGTTCCCACGTTCGACCTTATTAACATGATTGGCGGAGAATGCGACAGGTAATATGATAGCAGATCTGATCGAAACCGTTGTCAAGATACTGATCGTTTTCGGGATCAACATGGGATTCTTCGCGCCCATTCTCGGATGGGTGGAAAGAAAGCAGAGCGCCGTCATGCAGGACCGGGTGGGCGCCAACCGCGCCGATATACTGGGCTTCCGGATCATCGGCCTGTTTCATCCCATTGCCGATGCCCTCAAGGTCATGGTCAAGGAAGACTTTATCCCCGACGGCGCCAACAAGCTGTTCCATACCCTGGCCCCGTTCATCAGTTTGACCTGCGCCCTGGTCACCTTCGCGGTCATTCCCTTCGGCGGCCAGTATGAGCTGTTCGGCCACAAGGTGAACCTGGTCATAGCCGACCTGGACGTGGGCATCCTGTTTGTCTTCGCCTTTGCCTCCCTGGCTCCCTTCGGCGCCGTTCTGGCCGGCTGGTCTTCCAACAACAACTGGTCGTTTTTGGGCGGCATGCGGGCCTCGGCCCAGATGCTGTCCTATGAAGTCGCCATGGGATTTACCATCATCGGCGTCATCATGGTTTACGGCACCCTGCAGCTGACGGAAATCGGCGCGGCTCAGGCGGATTTTTTCCGCTGGGGCATCTTTTTGCAGCCGGTGGGGTTCCTCCTCTTTTTCACCTGCGCCATCGCCGAGAACAAGCGCATCCCCTTCGACATGCCGGAGGCTGAATCGGAACTGGTGGCGGGGTACTTCACCGAATACAGCGGCATGAAGTTCGTCATGTTCTGGATGGGTGAATTCGTCGAGATCGTCACCATCAGCGCCATTGTCACCACACTGTTCTTCGGCGCCTGGCACATCCCGTTCGTTTCCGACACCGCCCTGGTTTCATTGTTCAGCCCGGTCGGACAGGCCGCATCCAATCTGCTGGCCATGATCCATGACAGTCTGGGTTCACCCGCCACCGCGCTGGCCGTATCCACTCTGCTGGCCATGGTCGTCAATTTGGGCGTCTTCCTGGCCAAGATTATCTTCTTTATCTGGCTCCAGATGACGATCCGCTGGACCCTGCCGCGGTTCCGGTACGACCAGGTCATGAGACTGGGCTGGAAAATGATTTTACCGATTTCCCTGATCAATATTTTTATCACCGGCCTTTTCATGCTGTAGGCATAGCCATGGCGGATATGAACAACAATTTACAATACAATACCGGGATTTCTCCAATGCCGATTGAGCCCCAAAAGATTAAAAAAGTTCGTCGAAACCTGGAACTCACCTTATGGGAAAAGCTCTACATATTTGAAGTGATCAGAGGGCTTTTCATCACCACCAGGCATCTGGTCGTCAACCTGATCGGCTTTGTGGTGCCGCCGGCCGGGAAAAAACGATCCATTCCCACCATTTACTACCCCGAGGAAAAACGGGTGATGTTCGATGCCTACCGGGGAAGACCGGTCCTGGTCGCCCAGGAAAACGGAAGCGAAAAATGCGTGGCCTGCGGCCTGTGCGAGAAAATCTGTCCGGGACGCGCCATCACCATCGTCGCCCGTGAAAAGGAAAACGGCGACCGATTCCCCTTGCAGTTCACCCTCGACATGACCCGCTGCGTTTACTGCGGTTACTGTGAGGAAGTCTGCCCCAAGGAAGCCATCGTCATGAGTAGGGAATATGAAAACCTGGCCGCCTACAACCGCGCCGAAATGATTTTCTCAAAAGAATCCCTGTTAAGGCCTGAAAAAGACCTCAGAGAACGGTTAGAATACGTAAGAAGGATATATTCAAAATGCAATTATTGATGTTTATCCTGTTTTCCTTCGGCGCGGTAGTGTCCGCCCTGCTGATGGTGACCAGCAAGAAACCCGTATCGGCTGCCATGAACCTCATCTTCACCATGTTCTGCCTGGCCGGGATTTACGTGCTGCTTAACGCCCACCTGATCGCCGCCCTCCAGATCATTGTCTACGCCGGTGCCATCATGGTCCTGTTCCTGTTCGTCATCATGCTGCTGAACGTTCAGGAAAAGGAAGGCCGGGCGATGGGAAGCCGCGTTCTCGCGCAGCTGGGCGGTATCCTGGTGGTCGGATTCCTGTTCATCCTGGTCGCCGACCTGGCGTCAGTGGATCCGGAACTGGTCCGGGCGGGCGGGGAAGACCTTTTCGGGACCGTCCGGGGAGTCGCCCTGGTGCTGTTTACCGATTTTCTGCTGCCTTTTGAGATTGCCTCGATTTTACTGCTGGCGGCAATCGTGGGGGCGGTAATTCTTGCCAAAAGGAGGATTGATGACTGAGCGGATCATGCCCGCCGGTCGTCAGACAAAAAAATGATCTCATTACACTACTACTTGATTTTAGGGGCGGTACTCTTCTCCATCGGCGCCGTGGGCGTATTCACCCAGAAAAACGCCCTGATCATTTACATGTGCATTGAACTGATGCTCAATTCGGTCAACCTGACCTTCATTGCCTTCTCCAGTTTTTTAAACGACATGAACGGGCATGTGTTCGTGTTCATGATCATGACGGTTGCCGCCGCTGAAGCCGCCGTCGGGCTGGCCATCATTATCTCCCTTTTCCGAAACAAATCGACCGTCAACGTCGATGAGATTAATTTGATGAAAGGATAGCATACGGTGCAGACAATAGTTTCCATCAAACCTCTTCTGGCGGTTCTTTCATCTCTGATCGCGGCCTTTCTGATCTTCAAGACGGGCGATCGTCCCAACTTGAGGGAGTTCTGGTCGGTACTGGCGGGGCTGATCAAGCTCGGCATCGTGCTGTCCATGGTCCCGGTCGTCTTTTCCGGGCAGACGATCGAGTTCGCGCTGGTCACGTTTTACCAGGGGATCGAACTGAAATTAAGAGTGGACGCCCTCGGGCTTCTGTTCGCGACCGTCTCGTCTTTTCTCTGGGTCATCACCACCTTCTACTCCGTCGGTTACATGCGGAGCAACCATGAGCATGCCCAGACCCGGTACTTTACCTGTTTCGCGGTCAGCCTCTCGGCGACTATCGGCGTGGCCTTCTCGGCTAACCTGATCACCCTGTTCTTCTTTTACGAAATACTGAGCCTGGCCACGGTGCCCCTGGTCGGGCACAAGGAAACGCCGGAGGCCCAGGAAGGCGCCAGAAAATATTTCCTGTATCTGCTGGGCCTGTCCAAAACGCTGCTGCTTTCCGGAATCGTCATCATCTACATGGTGACGGGAACCACCGACTTTGTCAGCGGCGGCCTGCTGCAGGGCGTTCAGGGATCGACCCTGCTCTTCATCACCTTCTTCTTCTTTGTTTTCGGTTTCGGCAAAGCCGGCGTCATGCCCTTCCATAACTGGCTGCCGTCCGCCATGGTGGCGCCGACGCCCGTCAGTTCGCTGCTGCACGCGGTGGCGGTCGTGAAAGTCGGCGTGTTTTCGGTTCTCCGGGTTGTTTTCCACATCTACGGCGTGGATTTCATGACCCGGATGGATCTCGGGATTACCGCCGCCTATGTGGTTTCATTCACGATCATGATGGGAAGCATCATCGCCCTGACCAAGGACAACCTCAAGGCCCGGCTGGCATATTCCACCATCAGCCAGTTGTCCTACGTTATTTTAGGAGCGGTCCTGCTGACCCCCTACAGCATGATCGGCGGTATTGTCCATATCGCCAACCACGCTTTCTCAAAAATCACCCTGTTCTTCTGCGCCGGTTCCCTGTATACCAGCGCCCATAAGACGGAAATCAGCCAGCTTTCCGGAATCGGGAAGAAAATGCCCTGGACCATGGCCTGTTTTTTCATCGCCTCCCTGAGCATGATCGGCGTGCCGCCGGTGGCCGGCTTCGTCAGTAAATGGTACCTGGCCCTCGGCTCCATCCAGGCGAAGGAGATCCCCATTCTGATCGTTCTTCTGGTCAGCACGGTTCTCAACGCGGCCTACTTTCTGCCCATTACCTACAAGGCCTTTTTCGAAAAGGCTCCCGAAGAACCTCATCACGATCACGACGATCATGGTCATGATCACGGACACGATGGTGGACATCATACGGAGGCCAGAGAGATTCCCATGGTCGTGGTCCCCCTGGTGATCACCGCGATTCTGTCCATCGTCATCGGTATTTATCCGGATTATTTCCTGGGTCTGGCAAAGGAGGTCATCAAGTGATTGGTAAAATTGTCAACTTTATCGGCGATTCCAAGAATGCGGGAAAGCTGAAGAAAATCGGCTACGTGGCCCTGGTGGTGACGTTTATCTCCGATTTCTTTGTCCACCGTGAGCACGCCATCTACATCTGGGACAAAATCCCCGGATGGGGCGCCTTCTACGGTTTTATATCCTGCGTTCTGATCATCATCATTTCCAAGTTCATCGGACACCAGGGCGGTATAATGAAAAAAGAGGATTATTATGATTGATTGGGTTCATCCATCAATATTATTTATTCTGGGGGCGTGCGTCATTCCCTTCCTGCGGGGGAAACTGCAGCAGATCTGGCTTTTGACGATTCCCGTGCTGGCGGTACTGTCCGTGTACTCCATGACGCAGGGATCCTTCTGGGGCGTTAACTTTCTTGACAATCAGCTTCTGTTCGGGAAAGTCGACAAGCTCAGCACGGTATTTGCCTGGGTTTTCAGCATCATGTCCTGCATCGGCATGGTTTACGCCCTGCATGTCAAGGATTCCGGTCAGCATGTGTCGGCCTACCTTTATATCGCCGGATCGCTGGGTGTCACCTTCGCCGGCGATTTCTTTTCCCTGTTTATCTTCTGGGAACTGATGGCGTTCGCCTCCGCCTATCTGATCTTTGCCAAACGTGAAAAAGCGGCTACCGAGGCCGGTTATCGATACATCCTGGTCCACATCTTCGGCGGTGTCTGTCTGCTGGGCGGCATCATTATCCACTCCATTCAGACACAATCAATCGCCGTCGGGCCTCTTCCCCAGGACGGCTCCTTCGCCTTCTATTTGATCCTGGTCGGGGTTATTTTAAACGCCGCCGTTCCCCCGCTGCATGCCTGGCTGACGGACGCCTATCCGGAAGGAACGGTCACCGGCTCCGTCTTCATGTCGGCCTTTACCACCAAGACGGCCGTTTATGTTCTGGTCAGGGTTTTTCCGGGAACCGAGCTGCTGGTCTATATGGGAACGATCATGGCCCTGTACGGCGTTGTCTATGCCGTGCTTGAAAACGACTGCCGGCGCCTTCTGGCCTATCACATCATCAGCCAGGTGGGCTACATGGTCGCCGGGGTCGGCATCGGCACCGACATGTCGCTCAACGGTTCCGTCTCTCACGCTTTCGCCCATATTCTGTACAAAGGACTGCTGTTCATGGGCGCGGGTTCGGTTATTTACATGACCGGCAAACGCAAGCTCACCGAACTGGGCGGACTTTACAAAACCATGCCGATTACGCTCACCCTTTACATGATCGGCGGGTTCGCGATTTCCGCGTTTCCGTTGTTCAGCGGTTTTGTAACCAAGTCAATGGTCGTCTCCGGAGCCGCTCACGATCACCGGCCGGCGGTGGCCCTGCTGCTGACCCTGGCGTCCGCCGGAACGTTTCTGCATACCGGCCTGAAACTTCCCTACTACATGTTCTTCGGGAAGGACTCCGGTATCCGCACCAAGGAACCGCCGCTGAACATGCTGATCGCCATGGGCATGGCCGCCTTCCTCTGCATCGGCATCGGCGTGCTGCCCGGCCCGCTCTATCACCTGCTGCCCTTCCCGGTTCATTTTGAGCCCTACACCGGGGATCACGTCACCAGTGCACTGGGCATCCTGCTCTTTACCGGCCTGGGATTCTTCATGCTCCTCAAAAAACTGGATCCCGAGCCGACCATCAGCGCGGACACCGACTGGTTCTACCGGAAAGGCAGCCGGGTCTTCATGTGGTTTGCCAACAAGCCCCTGACGATTTACGAAAATTACCTGACCAACATCTATAACACCTGGTTTTCCAGAGGAGTTATAAAGTCCTCTGATTATCTGGGTTTTGTATTCGACTCCAAGTTTATCGACGGGATCGTCAACGGGTTCGCCCGGTTTTTTGTCGGTCTCTCAAGCGAGTTGAGAAGAGCCCATAACGGACTGATCAGGGGTTACGCATACTGCATGTTGTCGGCCACCGTCGTGATTATTGGTTATTATCTTTTTAAACATGTAATGTAGAATATTATGAACTGTATCCAATTTCCGATCCTGTCAACCATTACGTATCTGCCCCTTGCCGGTATCGTGGGGATCCTTCTGATCAATAAAGACAAGCATGCCCTGATCCGGTGGTTGGCGTTCATCACCACCGTCGTCACCTTCCTGGTATCGCTGCCCCTTTATTTCTGTTTCGATCAGACCACCTGGAATATGCAGTTTGTGGAGAAAGTCCCCTGGATCGAAGCCTTCGGCATCAGCTATCACATGGGGATCGACGGCATCAGCCTGCTGCTGGTGCTGCTGACCACCTTCCTCTCCGCCCTGGCCGTTCTGTCCACCTGGACGGCCGTGACCCAGCGGGTCAAGGAATACATGATCTCCCTGCTTTTCCTTGAAATCGGCATGCTGGGCGTTTTCTGCGCTCTGGACTTCTTCCTCTTTTACGTGTTCTGGGAAGTGATGCTGATCCCGATGTATTTTATCATCGGCATCTGGGGCGGACCACGGAGGATTTACGCCGCCGTCAAGTTTTTCATCTACACCATGAGCGGCAGCGTCCTCATGCTGCTTGCGATTCTTACCCTCTACTTCATGAACTTCAAGGCCACCGGGCATTACAGCTTCAATATCCTGGAATACTATGACCTGAACATACCGGTTCAGGCCCAGTTCTGGCTCTTTATGGCCTTTTTCCTGGCCTTTGCCATCAAGGTGCCCATGTTTCCGTTCCATACATGGTTGCCGGACGCCCACGTCGAAGCGCCCACCGCCGGCAGCGTTATCCTGGCCGGCGTACTCCTGAAGATGGGGACATACGGCTTCCTGCGGTTCAGTCTGCCCCTGTTTCCCAATGCTTCCATCGACTTTGTCCCGGTGATCATGGTCCTGGCCGTCATCGGCATTATTTACGGCGCCCTGGTGTCCATCGCCCAGAGTGACATCAAGAAACTGGTGGCCTACTCCAGCGTCAGCCATCTGGGCTATTGCATGCTCGGCATGTTCGCCCTGAACACGGAAGGAGTCGAAGGCAGCCTCATTCAGATGATCAACCACGGGTTGAGCACCGGCGCCCTGTTCCTTTGCGTCGGGATGCTTTATGAACGACGGCATACCCGGCTGATTTCCGAATACGGCGGCATCTACAAGGTCATGCCCTGGTTCGCGACGCTGTTTCTGATCACGGCCTTCTCTTCCATGGGGGTTCCCGGCCTGAACGGATTCATCGGGGAACTGCTCATCCTGATCGGCGCTTTTAAAGCCAATGTGTGGCTCGGTCTGATTGCCACCGCCGGATTGGTCCTGGGTGCGGTTTACCTTCTGTGGATGTACAAGCGGGTGATCTACGGCGAAATAACCAAGGAAGAGAACAAAAGCTTGAAAGACATGACTTCCAGAGAATGGGTATACATGCTCCCGATCGTCGTGTTCATGTTCTGGATCGGTTTGTGTCCCCGGCCGTTCTTAAACACCATGCATGCTTCCGTCGGCCACCTGCTTGAGCATGTCAATCAGCACAGGGTTGTATCAACGGCCGTCGCGGGCTGTAATTTATCGAGATAACATAATTTTGACCTGCCCCGCGGTGGCACCGCCGGGGAAAAAAGAAAAAAATAATTATGGAATCAATTATCGCGCAGATCAGTTTTCAGGCCATTTACCCGGAAATCGTCATTGCCGCCACGGCCATGATTATCCTTCTTCTCCAGGCGTTTTCCCCCCGGGAATCGAAAAAAGTCATGGGGTACCTAAGCCTGGCCGGCGTTATTCTGTCCGCCTTAATGCTCCTGGGATCACCCGGTGGTACCGAATATTCCTTCAGCGGGACCTGGGTGATAGATAACTATTCCCGGTTTTTCAAGCTGCTATTCCTTCTCTGCACCGGCCTGACCATCCTTATTTCCTTAAAATATCTCAAGGAAGAAGGCATCCATCACGGGGAATACTTCGCCATCCTGCTGTTTGCCACCGTCGGCATGATGATCATGGTCAGCGGGGCGGATTTCATCACGATTTTCCTCGGTCTGGAACTGATGTCCATCTGCCTTTATGTGTTGACCGGGTACACCCGCGGCCGGCAGATCTCCAACGAAGCCGCCCTGAAATATTTCGTGCTGGGCTCGTTCGCCACCGGGTTTCTGCTTTACGGCATCGCCCTCTTCTACGGCGCCGCCGGCAGCACCAGCTTGAAAAGCCTGGCCGATATCACCGTCCGCAACAGCTTCCAGAATTACACCATCATCATCGGCATGGTCCTGATGATCATCGGGTTCGGATTCAAGATCGCGGTGGTTCCTTTTCACATGTGGACCCCGGACGTTTACCAGGGCGCCCCGGCCCCCATCACCGGTTTCATGTCGGCCGGTCCGAAGGCGGCCGCTTTTGCCGCTCTTATCCGCATCTTTGTGGAAGCCCTGCCGTCGGCCCGCAATGAATGGGTCGATCTGGTCTGGATTCTGGCGGTCCTGACGATGACCGTCGGTAACGTGGTCGCTTTGGTTCAGGACAACGTCAAACGGATGCTGGCATACTCCAGCATCGCCCACGCCGGTTATATCATGGTCGCCTTTATCGCGGCCCGGGAAATGGGGATTTCCAGCGTGTTATTCTACCTGCTGGCCTACACCTTCATGAACCTGGGCGCCTTTGCCATTATTACCGTCATCGGCGGCCGGAACGAGGAAAGGGTCAATGTCCAGGATTTCGCCGGGTTCGGATACCGCAACCCCGTCGCGGCCGTGATGATGAGCCTGTTCCTCTTTTCCCTGGCCGGTATACCACCCACGGCCGGCTTCATGGGCAAATTCTATATCTTTTCCGCCGCCATCAAGGAAGGGTTTCTCGGCCTGGCCCTGATCGGCGTCGTCAACAGCGTCATCTCGGTTTACTATTACCTCCGGGTGACCATCGCCATGTACATGAAGGAACCGGAAACCGCCCCGGCCGGAACCATGGGAGCGGTTCTCTTCCCGCCGGCAATCATCATCGCCATCCTGATCTCGGCTTACGGCGTATTGCGCATGGGCATTTTTCCGTCGGATTTCATACAAATCGCCCAGCAGTCCCTGATCGCCATCAAGTAGCAATCACGCATATTTCTAAAAAAGGCCGCCCGGAAATTGATTCCGAGCGGCCTTTTTAATGATGATCCGCTCTATGCCACCATTCAAAATTATAATTTTGGCTTGAGTTCAAGCTCAAGCTGCCTGGCCAGACGGAAATGGTTTTCGGCTTCATCAATTTTCCCTATACGCTTCAGCGCAAGCCCGAAATTGTAATGGGTTGCCGCGCTGTTCGGGTTCAGTTTTAAGGCTTGTGCGAAGTGGGTAACGGCTTCATCAAGATTGCCCATGGTCAGGCAGGCGAAGCCCAGACTCTGGTAAGCCTTGTTCGGTAACGTCAAGGGATGCCCGAATAAGGCAAAATTGTTTTTCCAGCGTTTAACCTGCGTCGATGTTAGAACACCAAAAATCATAATAATTGAAAAGGCGATGGCGGTGAAAACCACTTTGCCCTGTTTCCATTTATCGGCAAGATCAAACCCGAGCCAGATAAATATAATAAATATTCCTGTCTGCGGGACATAGGCATGCCTGTCGGCAATGGCGCCCCATAGCCCGATCTGTTTAATGCCGATGGCCGGAATTAATGTTCCCAGATACCAGAGCCAGCCGACGATTACATATTTATACTTTTTCATGTTTTTAATAGCGGCCAGCGATACCACAATTAATATCAGACCCGACCCCAGCACTTTCCATAATGCGATCTCTTCAGGAAAAGGATAAAAGCAGGCCAGATGAATCGGGAGGATCAATTTCCGGAAATAAGCGATATAGGAAACAATGGCATTCAGTATCCGCAGGTTCAGCGGTACCGTCGTATAAAATCCGCCCAGGCCTTCAAGAGACCGGGATATGACATAAATTGAACAAAATGATAACAGAAAAAAGGGAATCTTTTCTACTAACAGGTGGTTGATGCCTGTCATAGATTTTGTTCTTGTATCTTTCATCTGAATTCGATCAAGCGGCCAGTAGTCCAGCAACAGGAATACAAACGGCAGGGTGACCAACATGGACTTGGACATAAGTCCCAGGCCAAACAGACATAGCGTTATCAGATACCAGCGCCAGCGCCTGTTTTTAGAATAACTGTATTTGGCATAAGTCAGCAGACACAACATCCAGAAAAAAGTGCTGAGCACATTTTTCCTTTCGGATATCCAGGCCACCGATTCGACATTAAGCGGATGAACCGCAAAAAGTGCCGCTACCAATAAACTTTTCAGGGGAGATCGGGTAGTAAAGTTGAGAAAACAAAACAAGAATAAAACGTTAACAATATGAAAGAGCGCATTGGTGAGGTGCTGCCACTTTGAATTGATGCCGGATAAATGACTATCAAGCATTAACGACAGCCAGGTTATGGGTATCCAGTGATCGAATCCTTCTAAACCAAAGGCCCATTTTATATTTTGAAGCGTCAACCCTTCCTTGACATGCTCATTTTCAGTGACATAAATGCTGTCATCAAACACATAGCCGTTATCTTTTACATTCCAATAAGCCAGGATTGAGATTAAAATCAAAAAAACACAGGACAGCCATGTTCGCTTATCAATGCCTGTTCCGGTTTTCCCCTGCGTCGTCCCCGTTGGTTGTTCGCCCACGAAAAAGGCCGCCCTTGAATTTCTTTCGGGCGGCCTTTGTGTACATTTTTTATTTACTTGTTACGGACAGACTCCAGACGGTTCCATCACACTTTCTCCATCCGGACGGCGCAGATTTTAAACTCCGG
>JBFMDX010000028.1:12930-45988 GCA_040753795.1 Thermodesulfobacteriota bacterium | reverse complement strand
CTTCTTGACGCGTTTTACCATCTGGGTACCTCCTTTTATATTGTCGGTTCTTCGTCAAACCTCAATATAACAGGAGCCCCAGATGGTTCCTTCTATTTTATGCTAATGGCCGTGCAAAATTCAGGTATCCACTTGTGGTCATCGCTTGCCTGGCAATATTTATACATTCTTTTGGAAAAAATTTTTTTGAACCAACAACAATTACATTTCTTTCTATTACTTTATTGGGTTTATTCGTGCTCTTATTTTTGTGGTATTTTTACGTAACTATCTTTAGATTAAAATTTGAAAAATATAAAAACACATAACCAGAAAGCTCAAGTGGACAGCCAGGGCACACGGGTTTTGAAATCTCGGGGGAATTGAACATCAACAACATTTAAGAAAGTCTGTGGAAGCCCTGGCTGCCATTGGCTTTCGCCGTTGAATAAGAAGAAACATGCGTAAGGATTTGAGCGGTTAACCGAATGCTACAATGTGTAGGGTCATGGGCTACTTGAAGGGTGATCCTTTCCCGTGTCGTAAACGTTAACAAAACAGGAGGAACAGCAGATGAGTAAAAAATGGTTTGTGTTTGCACTCGCAGCTATGTTGGCGGGTTCGGCGTTCGCCGCTGAAAAGGAATCCAGCCGAGTTACCCCGAATCTGGACAAGGGAACCAAGGTTCTTGAAGGTGCAGGATACATCTATCTGATGGGAGATGAAGTCCAAATTCAGCTCGCCTACGGCCAGTTCGTCGCCGACGGCATCGAAGTTGCCGCGGTCGCTGGATTACGCGACAACGATTTCTACATGAGCACCGAGTTGGGAGTCCGTGCCGAGTACAACCTCGTACTTGATTCGGCTCTTGTGCCGTTCCTGAGCGCCGGCGCTGTCTGGGCCGATGCCGAAGCCGACGATAGCGATATTGACACCGACGCCGCCGTCTTTTCGGTCGGCGGCGGCGCGAAGTACTTCATCCGCGACGACGTTGCTCTTGCCGTGGACGGCAGCTACCTTATTGCCACCGATGATATCTTCGTCGATAGTGAAGACGGAGAGGTGCAGGATGACGAAGTCCGCATCCTTCTCAGCGTTCGTTTCTACTTCGACTAATTGATAGTCCGTATTGAACTTCGCCCCATCCCGTCATCCGGAGCGGGCCGCGTTTTTGTCTCTGCCGCAAAGCATCGAGAAGTATGCGGGCTACTATTTCCATTGCGTGCATAGCTGAATAATGTCTCACACTGCAAAACTCTTCTTGTCAATTGAATCGCTTCAGCCAACAAGGGATTGCTTCGTTCCGCGGCCTGTTCCCGCGGCGGGCTGCGCTTGCCGCGGAACCAGGCTGCTTCACCGCCAGGGCCAAAAGGAAATGATCCATGAAATACGCACCGCTCCTCTTGTCATCGGCTCTTGTTTAAGGCTGTTCTTTTGCTCAGCTAATCATAATTTAGGTCACATGGGAAAGCGGCCAACATGTGCCTCCTGGAGGACGCCGCGAGGCGCGGCACCCCGGAGGCTTGTCGTTAGCCCTCTAACGGCTATGCACTCAGGAGATCAAAGCGCTTCTTGTGTTTCCCCGGCAACAAGTTTCCAGGGTCACCCGTGGCCGTCTCCGGAATAATCGAAACCAATATGAAACGTTACTTGCGTCTCACTTTACCGGCCATACTGCTTCTGGTCTCGGGATGCGCGGGTCAGCCGCAATGGACAAAATATGAGGTGTGCTTCGGGCTTTCTTCCGATGCCGGCCAGACGAGGATTTCCGATCAGGACTGGGAACGATTCAGGGATGAACAAATCGTCACGCGCTTCCCTGACGGGTTTACCTTGTACAGCGCCCAGGGATACTGGCAAAGCGGGGCAACAATCTACGCCGAGCCTTCAATGATGCTGATGGTCGTATCTCCCGACAGGGAAAGCACCGTCAGAAAGCTGGATGAAATAGCCCGGTCCTACAAACAGCAGTTCCATCAGGAGTCGGTTCTTCAGATCCGGTCGGAAGTGGACGCCGATTTCAACGAGTAAGGGATAACTTCATAAACGAATGGTGCGGGAACGCTTTCAGCGGCCCTGGAATACAACCCGTAAAAAGAGGAAGAACGATATGTCCGAATTTAAGAATGTGACTGTCATTAAAAAGGCCAATGTTTATTTTGACGGCAAAGTCACCAGCCGCACGGTTGTCTTCCCGGACGGCTCGCGCAAAACCCTTGGCATTATGGCCCCGGGAAAATATGAGTTCAACACGGATGTTAAAGAGATCATGGAAATCCTCTCCGGCGAACTGGATGTATTGATATCGGAAAGCGAGGGATGGAAAACGATAAAAGGCGGGGGACAATTTGAAGTCCCGGCCAAATCCAAATTCGGCCTGAACGTCAAAAGCCTTACCGACTACTGCTGTTCTTATATCAAATAAAGAACAATGCCGATCGCCGTCAAATCCGCCAATACGATCCTGTACTGCGGCAAATGGGAGGAAACCGTGCGGTTCTACCGGGACCGGCTGGAACTGCCGGTGACCTTTTCCTCGGACTGGTTCGTGGAATTCCGGTCAGGCGACGGGGCGTTCATCAGCATCGCCGATGAAAAGCGGTCTTCCGTAAAAAGTTGCCGGGGACAGGGCGTCACCATTACCCTGGAGGTCGACGACATTGAAGCGGCCCATCGGGCGGCCGGAGAAATTGGACTGAACCCCACGGATATCAGGACGCATCCCTGGGGCGCCCGGGTGTTTTATCTGCGGGATCCGGAAGGGCACCGTCTGGAAATATGGCGTAAAGAAGCTTCCGCTACGGCTGAAGCACCAGCCGGAAGCCCAGGTTATTGAACCGGGAGTCCGGCGCATCGTCATTGCGGATGGCCGAGCGGCAGTAAACCGCATCCCGGTTCCAGCAGCCCCCGCGATTCACGCGGCTGGCGCCCGAATCCGGGCCGGCCGGATCTTTAACGCTGCCTGAAGGATAATCCCCGTACCAGTCCGCGCACCATTCCCAGACATTGCCGTGCATGTCATACAATCCCCAGGCGTTGGGCGGGAAACTTTTTACCGGCACGGGTTTGCCCCTCAGTTTCCCCCTGGGGCATCCGTAAAAGGAAATGGCGCTGTCATAATTGGCCTGGGCATCGGTCAGGCAGTCACCGGTATGAAACAGCCCGGTGGTTCCCGCCCGGCAGGCATACTCCCACTCGGCCTCGGTCGGCAGACGATAAATCCGGCCGGTCTTTTTGTTCAAGCGGCTGATAAAGCCCCGGACGTCATTCCAGGAGACCTGCTCCACCGGGCAGTTATCCCCGCACTCTTTAAAAAAGGCCGGGTTATCGTTCATGATCTTTTTCCACTGCCCCTGGGTCACTTCAGTGGTCTGCAGGTAGAATCCCCTGGTCAGAATCACCGGGTGCTGGACCTCATCACCATACCGGCCCTGCTCTTTTGACGGGCTGCCCATCTGGAAACCGCCCGGCTCTATCCACACAAAGGTCATGCCAAGGTCATTGGTATAGGCTTTCTTGAATTCATCCTCCCTGCCCTGTTCGGCTTTTGCCAGCAGCCGGCGCGCTTCCATGTGGGCAGCGTCCAGGGCCAGGACGTTGTTAAACGATTCGATGGCGGCGTCCCACCGGCTTTCCTGTAAATGCGCCCTGCCGTCGGCCATCAGCCGGGCGATTTCCGACTGCCGGCGCAGCGCCTCCGTTTCCGCCTCCGCTTTTTCCCTGTCCAGAACGGCCTGTCTCTCCGCGGCCGTCATCACCTGACCGCGGAACACGACCTGATCCTGAGTGGGATCTTTCCGGTCGGCATCTTCAGTCGACGCGGTTTTTTGAAGCACGCCGGCCTGATCCCCTTTAGCACCCCACCAGGCACAGCCGTAACAGCACAACAGAAATAGCGAAACCGCAGCCAGCAGCAGCCGGGCCGGGGCCAGCATCTTGTCTAATCGCATGGATATCCTCTACAAGATACGATCAAAACAAAGCCCGGGCGAAATCTCACGTTTTCCGCCCGGGCTTTACTGATGTCACACATTAACCGGTCGTCATGTCCGGTTTCACTGCCTTTTTAAAATTGCCTTTGCCTTAACTAAACCGACCGGCTATATCCTGCCGGCTACCGAACCGGCTGTAACGTGGTCCGCCGGTTGTGGGCCTTGCCCGCCGCCGAGTCATTGGAGGCGGCCGGTTTGTTGTAGGCGTACCCCTTGCAGCTCATGCGGGAGCCGTCAATCCCCTTTTTGGCCAGATAGTCGTAGACGGCCTGGGCGCGTTTTTCCGACAGCTTCTGATTACCGTTCAATGATCCGATGGTGCAGGTATGGCCCTGGACCTCAACCTTCAGGTCAGGATTCTTTTTCATGATGTCGACGACCTGGTTCAGATTTTTGAAATACTTGGTGGTGACTTTCGCCTTTCCCAGCCCGAAAAAGGCAACGACCCAGCAGCCGCGCTGGTCCACGCCGACGCCGGCTATGGTATCCGGGCAGTCGTCCATCTCGTCCGCCACGCCGTCATTATCGCCGTCAGGCGCGCCGCCGAGATAGAACGTCCGACCGACGCCTACGGCCATGCGATCCTGCAGATCATAATCCGAAGGCATGACGCCGGTTTTGGGAGATATTGTCAGCGGGCTTTTCTCCGTTGTTTTGCCGGCGTCGGCATTAACGGCCAGAACCGCCAGCAGGCAAATCATCGCGACCAGTAAAAAAGAATTCCGATGTTTCATAGTTTCCCCCTTTAGTTCAAGTATATTGTCATGATCCTGTCTGCAAAATCATCACCGATGAGTATCGGACAATAATAAATAAATTGATAATTGTCAACATAAACTGCCGGGGCCGGCCGCTTAAAACAACCAGTTCACCTCGAACCGGGCTTCGTCATAATCGGATTCTCCCCATCCGTCATGACTCATCAGCTTTATTTTACCCTCAAGATCCTTACGGAAACTGTAAATGAAATCGCCCTGCCAGATGGTCGTATTGGTGTTATCCCCGCTCCTGTTGTTCTTTGCCGCGGACAAAACCGTACGGAAAGCTTTGGTGATTTTCCATGCCCAGCTGGCATATTCGGCTTTTGTGCCGGCGGTCCAGTTCACCTCCCCGGTGGTCCGGGTGTAGCCGCCGGTGGGGAATCCTCTCCAGGGCGCGATCACGTCACCGTTCTGGGAGTTATTATGATAACCCAGGGTTAACTTATGATCCTTGAACGCCCCGACCAAACGCAAGGCGTACAAATAGGCGTCGGCGCGGCCATTGATGACATCGTCATGATCAAAGGCGTCGATCTGTGCCGCCGTCTGCCCGTTCATGGTGACATCGTCTATCCCCTCGTCATACTGACGGAAGTAACGGGCGCCCGGCGTAATGGACAGGTCATCGGTAAGCTTAATGGTGTAGTTGGCCTCGGACATGACGGAATAAAACAGGTCGGTGACGCCGGTTACCCAGAAATCCAGCTGCAGGTCCTTGACGGACTTGTTGGTCGCGCCAAGTACCATCAGATCATGGCCTTTTTTACCGCCGTTGGCTTCGGTGTAGCGGACGTGGGAGCCGCTGTCGTCGTTTTCATGCCAGCCGTCCACCAGGATGACGTCATGAAAAGTATTGTGATCCCTGAGTTTCTGGGCGGCAAACCAGCCGGCCTTGACGGTGGTTTGAGGAAGATCCTGGCTGACGACGCTGGCGCCGAGGAAGGTGTTGGGGATCATTTTGGTGTCATTGGAGGCCGTCAGGAAACTCTCGAAGATCTGTCGTCCGCCCCGGATATCGGTCTTGCCAAGGTGATACTGGGCATAAGACTGGGCCATGACGTAAAGGTCATTGGACTCGTAATGGGTGTTGCCGTCCCTGCCGGTGTACTTTCTCCGGTCGAAAGTGTCCTTGCCGGACTTGCCCAGGGCGATGTCTTCGTCATCGATAACCCCCAGATCATTCGCCACATAGTATCCCAGAGTGGCGCTCAATCCGGCCAGCGGCGCTGTTTTCCAGATCATGCTGCCGCCCACGGCAAAGCCCGTGGGATCAACCCCCTGCACCGTTCTGCCGTCGATTTCAGCCTTTTTGGAGTTGTCCTCGTCGGTCCTGTCCAGCCACATGTAGTGGGCCCGGGCCCGGCCGTATATCATTGATTTCTGGAAAATATCCAGAAACGACTCGGCCTTGTCCGGAAGGATCAGATAATCCTCCTCCATGCTGCTTTTTAAGACGCGCTTGACCTTTTCCTCTTCAGCCATCGCCTGTCCCTGGCAGATAAACATGCCCGCAACGGCGAGCAATAAAATCGTTAAAAATAATTTTCCGGTTTTCCACGGATACAACAGCGCCTCCGATGAGTTCGAAAACAAGGACCGATGTCTGAAAACGTGACAGGAAGTCGATTTTTTTTTCATACACATTTCCTCTCTTTTCTTAAATGACATTAATTGAATCCGGGCGGAAATTTCCGACCGGAAAATAAATATAAGAAATCATTTAATTATATAACACTTACGATACCCTCGCCAAAATCTGGAACCGGTCGGTATCATTTCGGCATATTTCAAAGAAACAATCCGGCCATGCGATTACCGGTAACGTAAAGCAGATGCCGTGCCAGAGCGAATCAAAATCCGGGGCCACTTTTAAAATAACCGCTTCGCTTCATCACTTAACACTTAATCACTTAACACTTAATCACTTAACACTTATTTTTGTTTGACAGAAACGCTGTTTCATCATACTAACGGAAAAAATCATAATCTCTGGAATTCCACGCATGCTTGAAGAATCAAAAATAGCGGAAATCATGATCTCCCGCCCCGGCCTTTCCCGGGACATGGCCGAACGGATCTATACTTCCCGTCTTATCGGGCAAAACCCCGCCTGGGTCCTGCACGGCGGCGGCAACACCTCTATGAAAACGGTTGAAAAAGACCTTTTTGGAGAAGACCGGACGGTAATTTATGTCAAAGGCAGCGGCGCGGATCTGGCCGCCATCGATGCCGCCGGTTTTACGTCCCTGGATCTGGCCCCCCTGCGCCGGTTGAGGCAATTGACCGGAATAACCGACGAGGAGATGGACAACCAGCTCAAGATCCATAAGCTGCGGGCAGACGCGCCGGACCCCTCGGTGGAGGCCCTGCTGCATGTGTTCCTGCCCCATAAATTCATTGATCACACCCACGCCGACGCCATTCTCGCCCTGACCAGCCGCGCCGATGCCGATGCCGCTGTCAGGCAAGTCCTGGGCCCGGCGGTATGCGTCATCCCGTATGAAAAATCCGGGCTTCCCCTGGCCTTATCCGCGGTAACCGCCTGGGAAAAACAGGCGGACGCGGAAGCCATCGTGGTGCTGAATCACGGCATCTTCACCTTTGGAGAAGACGCGGAAACCCCCTTCCGCCGCATGATGGATTTCATCGCCCGGGCCGAAGCCTGGCTGAACGGCCAGCCGACCGGCGACAGCAACTGGTCGGCCGCTATCCGGGACGACGGCGCGCCGGCCAGAATCGCCCAGATGATCCGCGGGGCCTGCGCCGGTTCCGATGCCGCGGGCAACCCGTGTACCCTGCTGGTGGATGTCCGCGAAGAGGACGACATCATCAACGTATCCATGAGTTCCATGGCGGCAAGCATATGCGAAGCGGGTGTGCTGACACCGGATCATGTCATCCGTACGGGGAACCGGTATATTTATATCGATAATGTCCCGGCCGGGGACGAAGACCTTTCCGCGGTGATCAGGGAGCGGGTAGCGACCTGGCGGGCGGCCTATGAAACCGGTTTCAACGCTTTCCGGAACGATTCCGACCTGGTCATGCTGGACCCGACCCCGCGGATATTTCTTGTGGCCGGAGTCGGCCTGTTCGCCCTGGGAAAAACAAGGAAGGCGGCCCGCGTCGCCGCGGATATCGCCGCGCATACTCTCCTGACCCGTTTTCAGGCGGGCCTGGCGTCATGCGTGCCCATTGACGAGGCCCATGTTTTTGACATGGAGTACTGGCCCCTTCAACTGAAAAAACTCCGCGGTGCCCCTCCTGCCCTGCTGGCAGGGAAAATCGCCCTGGTGACCGGCGCGGCCGGCGCCATCGGTTTCGGTATCGCCGACCGCCTGCTGGCGGCCGGGGCCACGGTGGCGGTTTCCGATATTGACGAAACCGGGCTGGAGATCGTGAGACAGATTCTGGCCCATCGTTATGATGCCGACCGGGTCGCCGGCATCAATTTTGACGTTACTGATGAAAAAAGCGTTCAGTCGGGTCTGGAAAAAGTTTGTCTGAAATTCGGCGGACTGGATATCCTGGTGCCCAATGCCGGAATCGCCCATGTGGCAAAGATTGAAGATTTGGATATAAAAGTATTTCAAAATGTTATGAGTGTAAACCTCACGGGGACAGTTAATGTTATCAAGGCGGTGGTTCCCGTGTTTCGCCGGCAGAAAACCGGCGGTAATATCGTTCTGATCAGCACCAAAAATGTATTCGATCCCGGCGCTTCCTTCGGAGCCTACAGCGCTTCCAAAGCAGGCGCCCATCAGATGGCGAAGATCGCGGCCCTGGAACTGGCCGAACTCGGTGTCCGGGTGAACATGATCAATCCGGATGCGGTTTTCGGGGACGAGAACGTTCCCTCCAAGCTGTGGGCGTTGATCGGGCCGGATCGGATGAAAGCGCGCGGACTCGATCCCGAAGGGCTGAAAGAATATTACCGGCAGCGGAACCTGCTCAAGGTTTCGGTGTCGGCCCAGCATGTGGGCAATGCCGTGGTCTTTTTCGCCGCCAACCTGACTCCCACAACGGGCGCCGCCCTGCCGGTGGACGGCGGCGTGCCGGCGGCATTTCCCAGGTAACACGGATAACAGCCATGCAATTGCATCATATCGCCCTGGCCAGTTCATCGGAAAAAAAGAGCGACAGGTTTTACCGGGATTTGCTGGGCCTTGAAAAAAAGGACGTCCGAATGGTTCCGGCGGAAAAAATGTCGCAGATATTCAACATCAGCGAAGAGGCACGGCTGATCAATTACAGCGGGAACAACGGACTTCTTTTTGAGATCTTCGTCACCCCCGCGCGGGAAATTGTCGCGGTCTCCCACTCCTGCCTGATTGTCGATGATCGTGATGGTTTTTTTGAAAAATGTTTGCGGATGGATGTTCCGGTTCACCGGATTCCCCGGGGAGACGGGACGTTTATTGTCTTTATCAGGGACGACGATAATAATTTGTTTGAAATCAAATAATCACTAACCATACTAATCGATGGAGGTCGATCATGCCGGATGCGGATGCGGTAAAAGAAGGGAAAAATTATCACACGGATGTTCCCCAGAAATGCGATGGTTTCTATCTGAAGGGATGCAACTCTTTGGATTGGGGCATGAAAAACCGGCTGGCCCGGATCTTCAATCCGAAAAGCGGCCGGACCGTCATGCTGGCCATTGACCACGGCTATTTCCAGGGACCGACCACCGGCCTGGAACGGATCGACATCAACATTCTGCCCCTGGTCCCCTATGCCGACACCCTCATGCTGACGCGGGGCATCCTCCGGAGCGTGGTGCCGCCCTCCGCCACCGTTCCCATTGTCGTGCGGGCCTCGGGCGGCGCCAGCATCTTAAAGGAGCTGTCCAACGAGGAGATCGCCGTGGACATCGAGGACTCCATCCGGATGAACGTCTGCGCCATGGCCGTCCAGGTGTTCATCGGCGCCGAATTCGAGCGCCAGTCCCTCATCAACATGACCCGCCTGGTCGATCTGGGCACCCGTTACGGCATCCCCACCCTGGCCGTGACGGCCGTTGGCAAGGACATGGCCCGGGACGCCCGGTACTTCCGTCTGGCCACCCGGATCTGCGCCGAACTGGGAGCGCACTACGTCAAATCCTATTACATCGACAAGGGGTTTGAAACCGTGACCGCCTCCTGCCCGGTGCCCATCGTCATGGCCGGCGGCAAGAAAATCCCGGAATTCGACGCCCTGACCATGGCGTATAATGCCGTACAGCAGGGCGCGGCCGGCGTGGACATGGGCCGCAATATCTTCCAGTCCGACGCGCCCACGGCCATGATCCAGGCGGTCCGGGCCGTGGTTCATGACAATGAGACGCCGAAAAAGGCTTTTGATCTGTACAACACGCTGAAAAACGAAAAGAAGAAAAAGAAGAAGTAGCTTTAAAGGGTTCCAGGGGTCGAGGGGTCAAAAACAACCCTCGTCCCTTGACCCCTTTTAATATCCCCTATGCCCCCGCCGGCGGAATTGAAATCTGACTGTTCTCCGTCTTTTCCTCATCCCCTGAAGACCCGCCTGCCATTCCCGGAAGATGTTCCAGTTCATGCCTGATAAACAGAAGCATGGGGATCGCCAGGATCAGCCCGATGATGCCCATCAGCACCTCGAACACCACCAGGGCCGACAGGGTCACCACCATGGGCAGATTGACGATGCCGCTGATGATCTTGGAATTTAAAAAATATTCCAGCTTGTGAATCACCACCAGCAGTCCCAGACAGACCAGGGCCCCCCAGAGGCCGACGGACACAAAGGCGATGATTGTCAGGATAGTGTTGGAAGCGATATTGCCGACCACCGGGAAAAGGCCGCAGACAAACACGATAAAAACCAGGAAAAGCGGATTGGGCAGCTCCAGGGCCAGGATGGCGACGGCGGATATGCTGGTGTTGATGGTGGAAATGATGATCTGGCCGATCATGACCCGCTTGAAGTAAAAATAAAACACCCGGATCCGCATTTCGGCGAACTGGTAAAGATAATGCATCAGGCTCCCGGGTTTGCGGGCAAATACCCGGTCGGCCTGTTCACGGTTGTGGTAAAAAAGCAGGTTGATCACCAGGGCGAAAATAAAATAGATCACCCCCATGTAAACCGGCTTGACGCGATCCATCACAAACTGCAGGACCGTGGTGGTACCCTTGACGATGACGGAACGTACTTCATTCGGATTGATATACTTGTCGGCGTACTTCTGAAGATTCCAGCGTTGATAGAGGTCCGCGTACTGGTCGATAGCCTGGGCCTGGACTTTCTGGGCGATATCGGGGAGTTGCCGGATCATTTCCGGAATGATTTTATTGGAAGCCAGGATAATAAACAGGATGACGGCAACGTATAGAAACGAAAACAGAAAGGCCTTGGGCAGAAACGGGATAAACCGGCGCACGTCATTGGTGATAAAGTCGGAAATAAAATAAAGAAACAGGAACGAGATTAAAAACATCGACAGACTGGACACGGAAAACAGCAGGACGATGGCCAGCAGGAATGCGTAACCGCAGAGATAGGGGTGTTTTTCCAGAATGGTGTTCCGGCGGCAACCAACGGATTCAGGCTGGGAGCCGACGGCCAGCCGGTTTTCGGGCATATCCAGCAGATCCCGGTCGCAGTGATCGGTATGGTCGATTGACGTCTTCATCTGGCCTCGGGTCCAAAGGCCCTGGTGACGATGATCAGGGCCGGCGTCAGAAAATAATCCGCCAGGGCCGCCACCGACAGGGTAATCAGGGTCAGATAACCGAATTCGACAAAGCTGTTCATGACCGAAAACAGATTGGTCGCGAACCCGGCCAGCAAGACCAGGGTGGTGATGAACACGGCCCGGCCGACATCGTTGAGCGATGCGTTCAGCGCCGCCTGGTAGTCTCGTGTCCGCCAGAACTCCAGCCGGTACCTCAGGAGAAAATGAAGGGTGTCGTCCACGGCAATACCGATGGCGATGCTGGCGATGAGCAGCTTGACGTAATCCAGGGGAATCCCGGTCAGGCCCATGAACCCCAGGGTCACGAAAACCGGCGCCAGGTTGGGGATCATGGAGAGCAGTCCCACCCGGATAGACCCCAGGGCCAGGCACATCATCACGGCGATGACGCCGAAGGCCACTGAAAATCCCAGGATCTGACTGCGGACAATATACTGGACCAGTTTGATCCAGAGATACCCGCTGCCCGTCAACACCGGTTGCTGCTCCGGAGGAAATTCCTTGGTGATGAAATC
This sequence comes from Thermodesulfobacteriota bacterium, assembly GCA_040753795.1. Lineage (NCBI taxonomy): Bacteria > Pseudomonadati > Thermodesulfobacteriota > Thermodesulfobacteriota bacterium. Next base: position 34,023 of record JBFMDX010000028.1, on the reverse strand, counting down.
GTTGACGTCATCGGTCACTTTTTTGTAGACGCTGGAGGACACCAGCTTGCTGTGCACCTGCAGGTTGACCCGCCGCATATCGCCGGTGACATAGTTCCCCAGTTCGTCGCCGCCGGACATCTCGTAAAGCAGCAGATACTGGGCGGCCAGTTCCCGGGTTTCGGGCAGAACATAATAGGCGGGATCCTCGTCGTGGAAGCTGCGGTTGATGTCCTTGAGCAGGTCCACGATGGACATGGTCTTCATGACCAGTTGCGTTTCCTGGTTGATCCGGTTCTGAAGGGTTTCCACCCGTTTTAGAAATTCCGGGTCACAGATGCCGTCCTGCTCGCCGGAATCAAACACGTAGCTGAACCCGCCGGCTCCCAGCATGGTCCGGTCGACATATTCGGTGGTTTTGCGGATGGGCAGGTCCTCCGAAAACTCGTTGAGAAAATTGGAGTCCACCTGCAGAAACGCCGTACCGGATCCGGTCACCGCGAAAAAAACCATCCAGACGATGATGATCTTCCAGGGGTGACGGACATCAAAACGGGTCAGGGCGGCAAAGAACCGGACGGAGAAATGTTTTTTGCGGGGCCTCGCGTCCGCCGCCGCCGGACTTTCCGCTGTTTGCCTGCCGGCCGCGGCCGGATTGCCGAACAGCGTCAGGATGGCGATGAATACCGTCACCGTGAAAGCAAAGGCCATGATCACCCCGAAGGAGCTGTAGTAGGCGAAATGATTGATGGCCTTGATGGGAGAGATATTGGTGGAACCGAATCCGGCCACGTCCGTCAGCATGGTGAACAGGCAGGGCGCGCCCACCAACAGCATGGTCTTGCGGATGGCGGCGCGATTATCCTTGAGCTGTTTTCGGCAGACCGTGTATCCGGTCAGGATGTGAATCGCGCTGGCCACGCCGACGGTGATGATCGTCCCGGGCAGCATCATGAACATGATGTCCAGATGCCAGCCCACGATGCCCACAAAGCCCATGGCGGCCAGGATGGCCAGGGAAACGGTCAACAGCGGCCCCAGCACGCCCATGGGCCGGCGGAAGAAGAGAAGCAGCAGGCCGCCGATAAAAGCCACGGCGAGAAGCCCCAGGCGGAGGCTTTCCCCCCGGGTGATGCGATTGTAGGTCGAGGTCAGGGCCGCGTCGCCGGTGTGATGGAAACGGATGCCCGCGTACTCGGGCCGGGCCAGGACTCGCTCGATGGCGTCATTGGTGACCTGGGGATAGACGTTATCCATTTCCGGCCCTTTGGCCGGATCCAGGACCAGGGTCTCTTCGGCGTCAACGGACGACTTTTCCATTTCGATATAAACGGCGCCGTATTTCCCGTCCGCGCTGGTCAGGGTCCCGGCCAGCAGGGGTTTTTTCATCACCTTGTCCCGCATGGCCAGCAACTCTTCCCGGGTTTGCGGGTAAGGGTCAAGAATTTCACGGACCAGGAGTTCGTCCTCCCGGCCTTCGATGAATTCCGCGTTGGCCAGGGAAGTCACTTCCTTGATGAAAGGAACTTCCGCTTCCAGTTCCCGGGTCAGCCGTTCAATTTTTTTCATCACCTCCAGATCCCAGACGCCATTGGCGTTGTCGGGCACTTCATAGAGGATGTAAGCCATTTCATCCGATCCGAAATCATCCCGATAATCCAGATAGGCGGCGTAGGCGGGATCATCCCGGTCAAAATAGGATTCAAAGGAGGTGTCAAAACGGACTTTTTCGGCGAAATAGGCCGAAACACCGACGATCACCAGCGTCAGGGCGACAACAAGCTTTTTATGGTCATAGACGAATCCGCCCAGGTGCTCGAACGATTCCGCCAGCCGGTTCATCAGGGATTCAAACCGCGTGGGTTGAGGCAACGTCTCCACTTCCAGAAAAACTCCTTGCCGAAAATTGTTTCGGTACAGATATCAGACTTCTCGGTGAAAAAAAATCTTTTCCACCCAAAAAAAGAAAAATATTGACACCTTCATTTGCTACTGTTAAAGATGTCCGGCCCTGATAACGGACTGATCTTTAAATTTTTCAGAATGTTATTGGAACGGCCCAGGTCTATTTTCTTTACAAGGGAGGCGTCAGCGCGCAATCTATGGAAACCAGAACACCGATGGAAAAACTCGAGGAGAAGAGCCGGCAGGCCCTGGAAGGCGGAGGCGCCGGGAGAGTCAAGAAACAGCATGAATCCGGCAAGCTGACGGCCCGGGAGCGGGTCGACAAACTGCTCGATCCCGGTACCTTTGTCGAGCTGGACCGGTTCAAGGCCCACCGCTGCACGGATTTCGGCATGGACGGAGAAAAAATCCCCGGAGACGGCGTGGTGGCCGGATACGGCCTGGTCAACGGCCGTCAGGTCTTTGTTTTTGCCCAGGACTTCACTGTTTTCGGCGGATCGCTGTCCCTGGCCCACGCTGAAAAAATCTGCAAGGTCATGGAAACCGCCATGAAGGTCGGCGCACCGGTCATCGGCCTGTGTGACTCCGGCGGCGCGCGTATCCAGGAGGGCGTCATGAGCCTGGCCGGTTACGCCGATATCTTTCTGCGGAACGTACTCGCCTCCGGCGTGGTTCCCCAGATCACCGCCATCATGGGCCCCTGCGCCGGCGGCTCGGTTTACTCCCCGGCCCTGACGGACTGGATCTTCATGGTTCAGAATACCAGCAACATGTTCATCACCGGACCGGACGTGATCAAGGCCGTCACCGGTGAAATCGTCACCAAAGAAGACCTGGGCGGCGCCATGGCCCATAACGCCGTCAGCGGCGTGGCCCATTTCGCCAGTCCCGACGACGGCGCCTGTCTGGTGAAAATCCGGGAACTGCTGGCCTTTCTGCCCAACAATAATATGGAAGACCCGCCCCGGGTCGCCTGCGACGATGATCCCGACCGCCGGGATGAAAACTTACGGACCGTGGTCCCGGAGGACCCCAACAAGCCCTACGACATCCGGGCCATCATCCGCTCCAACGTGGACAACGGTTACTTCTTCGAAATCCAGGAGCACTGGGGCGCCAACATCGTCATCGGCCTGGCCCGCCTGGACGGCGCCGTCGTCGGCATCGTCGCCAACCAGCCGGCCGTCATGGCCGGATGCCTGGATATCAACGCCTCGGTCAAGGGCGCGCGGTTCGTTCGCTTCTGCGACGCCTTCAATATCCCGCTGATCATTTACGAGGACGTGCCGGGCTTTCTGCCGGGCACCAATCAGGAACACGGCGGTATCATCAAGCACGGCGCCAAGCTGATTTACGCCTTCTGCGAGGCTACCGTGCCCCGCATCACCCTGATCACCCGGAAGGCCTACGGCGGCGCCTATTGTGTCATGAGCTCCAAGCACATCCGCGGCGACATCAACATCGCCTATCCCACCGCGGAAATCGCGGTCATGGGCGCCGAGGGTGCGGTCAACATCATTTTCCGGGATGAAATCAAGAAGGCCGGCGACGCGGTCGCCGAGAAAAAACGGCTGGTAGCCGATTACCGGGACAAGTTCGCCAATCCGTACAAAGCCGCCGAGCTGGGCTATATCGACGACGTCATCGACCCGGCGGACACGCGGCCGAAAATCATCGAGGCCCTGCGGATGCTCAGGACCAAACAGGCAACCAACCCGCCCAAGAAGCATGGGAACATCCCCCTGTAGAAAGGAGAACGACCATGTCCTGGGAAAGTGTTCTGGAACTGATCAAACAGATTCTCGTCACCCAGACGGGCATCCCTCACATGACCGGCGGCGCGGCCCTGATGCTATGCGTGGGGCTGGTCTTCATGTATCTTGCCATCGGCAAGGATTTTGAACCGCTGCTGCTGCTGCCCATCGGCTTCGGAATTTTTCTGGTCAATTTCCCCTTAACGCCGCTCATGGGCACCACCGAACACGGTGCACCGGAACTGATCCGGGCCTTTTATCATTACGGCGTGGAATGGGAGATCATCCCCTGCGTCATCTTTCTGGGTCTGGGCGCCATGACCGATTTCGGTCCCCTGATCGCCAATCCCAAAACCCTGATCATCGGCGCCGGCGCTCAGTTGGGCGTTTTCGTTACCTACATCGGCGTGCTGTTTTTCGGTTTTACCTTGAAAGAGGCAGCCTCGGTGGGCATTATCGGCGGGGCCGACGGTCCCACCACCATTTACCTGACCACCAAACTGGCGCCCCACCTGCTGGGCGCCAATGCCGTGGCCGCTTACTCTTACATGGCCATGGTGCCCCTGATTCAGCCGCCCATCATGCGGCTGATGACCACCAAAGCCCAGCGGATGATAAAGATGAGGCAGCTCCGGGCGGTGTCAAAAAGGGAAAAAATCCTCTTCCCCCTGATCGCGGCCACGCTCATCGTCCTGCTGATTCCGGCGGTAGCACCCCTGATGGGCCTGTTCATGCTGGGCAATCTCATGCGGGAAAGCGGCGTGGTCAAGCGCCTGGCCGATACCGCCGAGAACGACCTGATGAACATCGTGGTCATCTTTTTAGGAGTTTCGGTGGGCGCCACCATGAAGGCCGAAACCTTCCTGAGCTGGAAGCCCCTGCTGATTTTCGCCTTCGGCCTGGTGGATTTTGTCATCTGCACCTTCGGCGGGATTCTGACGGTTCATATCATGAACATGTTTCTAAAGGAAAAGATGAATCCCCTGATCGGTTCGGCCGGGGTCTCGGCCGTGCCCATGTCGGCCCGGGTTTCCAATACCGAGGGTCTGAAGGCGGATCCCACCAACTTTCTGATCATGCACGCCATGGGCCCCAACCTGGCCGGTGTCATCGGCTCGGCGGCGGCGGCAGGCATGTTCATCGCCATGTTTCAATAGGAGGCCGGAATGAAAAAGACACCAAAACCATTCGCTGTTTTACCGGCTAAAGCCTTTTTCTTTACTGTTGGTCTGTGCGTTCTGGCCCTGCTCGGGTCCGGCCCCGCCCTGGCCGCCTTTGGTGAGGATGTGGAAAAACCCAAGCCTGTTTTCACCCGGGACGGCGATGCCGTTATCGCCAAACTTCTGCCCCGGGGCAAAAGCACCTCGGTGACGGTCCGGTTCACAGCCGACGGCGGCGAGGTCGCGGATGTTCAGGCCGTGGATTTTGCTTCGGTCAAGGACGAGGGGATCGACCGCAAGGATTTCCGCTGCGATCTGTTCGCTGTCCTTCTGGAAAATGTCTCCCCCGGCGGCGAGGTCAGCCTTACCGCCGGATCGGATTTTTTTTCCAGTTCCACCCGGTTCTTTCTCTATAATTCCGGCGCCTCTCCGGCCTGGTCCGACACCCTGGCGCAGCAGAAGGCGTATCCGGACCGCGTCCGCGAACTGACCTTCACCGTCCGGGACGGCGGTCCCTATGATACTGACGGCGCAATCGACGGAAAGATCCTGCTGAACTGCGGTCCCCGGGACTCTTTCTGGGGATATGCCGTCGGCACGCTTTTTATCCGCTTTTTCGGCGTCTTCCTGGTGCTGGGCGTGCTGATGATCGGCATGATCGTCTGCGGCAAGATCTTTGAATCGGCCGACAAACGCAAAGCCGCCAAAGCCGCGGAATCCAGGCCGCCGTTACCGAAGCCGGCTGTTCCAACGCCGAAGCCGGCCACAGCAGAGACTGAAATGGAGCCGGAGATGGTGGCCGCTGTTGCCATGGCCCTTCATCTGGAAATGTCCGGACCGGCCGTTATAAAAAGCGACTTGGGTACGGATGAGAATCAGAATTCCTGGAGCCTGTACGGTCGTCAGAAGATCATGAGCGACCGGATGCAGGTATTCAAGCGTCATTCCCATGTTTAACCGGTAAAAATAAGGAAGCCCAAATGAAATACGCTATTTCCATAAAACAGAAAAAATATGAGATCGAAATCGGCGCCATCAGCAACGGTACCGCTCAGGTAACGGTCAACGGCGCCCCCTACCAGGTGCAAGTGGAAAAGCAGGCTGACCGGCCCGCGGCCGCTCCTGTATTTCAAGCCGCTCCCGCGCCGGCGGTGGCCCCTGCCCCGGCCCGGACCCCGTCACCGGCGACCGCTCCAGGAGCAGGCACCATCACGGCGCCCATACCCGGATTAATTGTTGACATTCCGGTCAGCGTCGGGGATATGGTTAAAGCCGGCCAGGTGGTCGTGGTCATGGAAGCCATGAAAATGGAAAACCGCCTGATCACCACCGTGGACGGCCAGGTCAAAGAGGTCCGTTTTCAGAAAGGCGCCCAGGTCGCCACCGGCGACGTTATCCTGGTGATCGGATAACCGCGTTTTTTTTGATACGGAGACAACGATAAACCGTCGGGCCGCTGCCCGACAATTGCCGCGGAAATGGGCTCGGCTACCGTGATGGATCTGCTTTTATTCTGGGTTGACTTCCTGCTCCACATCGACCGGCATCTGGGAGAGATCATTAGAAATTATGGGGCAATTTCCTATGTCATTCTCTTCCTCATCGTCTTCTGCGAAACCGGCCTGGTGGTCACCCCTTTTCTGCCGGGAGATTCCCTGCTCTTTGCCGCCGGGTCCTTCGCGGCCATCGGGGCCTTTGACGTGGTCTGGCTGCTGGTGATTATTTCCGCCGCCGCCATCCTCGGTGACACGGTTAACTACTGGATCGGCCGGGCCGCCGGGCCGAGGGTATTCTATTCGGAGAATGTTCGGTTTCTCAACAGGAAGCACCTGGAGCGGACCCATGAATTCTATGAACGCCACGGCGGCAAGACCATCATCCTGGCCCGGTTCATTCCCATTATCCGGACATTCGCGCCATTTGTGGCCGGCATGGGCCGGATGACCTACTGGCATTTTATCGCCTACAATCTTATCGGCGGCATCATCTGGCCGGTCATCTTTATTCTGGCGGGATATTTTTTCGGCAACCTGCCCGTGGTCAAGGATAACTTTTCCCTGGTGCTGGTCATCATTATTCTTCTATCGGTCATGCCGCTTGTGGTAGAGTTTTTCCGGTTTCGGATAGAAAAAAAGCGAAACGGATTAAAATAATATAAGAGCCGGTTGTGTTTAAGATCAGACCCCTGCTGTATCATTTTTTTGACCGCGTCATCCTGGGATACCCCCGGACGGTGATCCTCTGCCTGACCCTGTTCATCGCCGTACTGGGATATTACACCAAAGACTTCAAAATCGACGCGTCCTCGGAAACGCTCATCAAACAGAGCGACGAATCTTTCCGATACGCCCGGGAAATCAGCCTGCGTTACGGCGTCACCGATTTTCTGTTCCTGTCCTACACGCCGGAAAAAGACCTTTTGTCCGACGACGTGTTAAACGACATCGGCAACATGCGGGACGAACTCCGGCAGCTGGAACGGGTGGAGTCCGTCATCACGATTCTGGACGTGCCCCTGCTGGAAAGCCCGCCCGTGCCGGTCAAGGAACTGTCCGGCAACATCCGCACCCTGACCTCTCCTGATGTCGACCGTTCCATGGCCCGGGCGGAACTGGCCAACAGCGCCCTCTACCAGGATCTCCTGGTCAGTCCGGACCTGAAGACCACTTCGATCCAGGTCACCTTCAAGCCCGAAAACCGGTTCTACGATCTGGTCCTGGAACGGGACCGCCTGGCCGACAAAAAGGGCGCGGAAGGGCTGACCGATGAAGAGTCGAACCGGTATAAAAAAGTTCTGGATGACCTTGACCAGGTGCGGAAAATTTCCGACCGTCAGCGGCATCAGGATATCGCCGCCATCCGGGCCATCATCGCCCAACATCAGAAAAACGCCCGCATCTTCCTGGGCGGAATCAGCATGATCGCCGACGACATGATCCGTTTCGTCAAAAACGATCTGAAGATTTTCGGTACGGGCGTGTTCTTCTTTCTGACCATCACCCTGGCCCTGATCTTCAGAGGCGCCCGCTGGGTGGTGCTGCCCATGCTGTGCTGTTTCTACTCGGCGGTGGCCATACTGGGTCTGCTGGGGTTTTTCGGATGGAAAGTCACCGTGGTGTCATCCAACTTCATCTCCCTGCAATTGATCATCAGCATGACCTACACCATCCATCTGGTGGTGCGATACCGGGAACTCCAGGCCCGTTTTCCCGATGATGACCAGCATACCCTCTGCAGCAAGATGATCCAGTACATGCTCATTCCCACTTTTTACGGCGCCCTGACCACCGTGGTCGGATTTGAATCCCTGATCCTGTGCGACCTGGTGCCGGTAGCCACCTTCGGCTGGATGATGTCGGCCGGCATCACCGTGTCTCTATTGGTGACCTTTCTGCTGTTTCCCGCGGCCCTGATGCTGCTGAAAAAAACACCGCTTCCCCCTGAGAAAGAAGCCCGCCTGTCTTTTACACCGGCCCTGGCGCGATTTACCGAGAACAACAAGAACCTGATCCTGGTTGCCGCCGCCGTCATCGTTCTGCTCAGCTACGTCGGCATCTCCCGACTGGAAGTGGAAAATTCCTTTATCAACTACTTTAAAAAATCGACCGAAATCTACCAGGGGATGAAGGTCATCGACCAGGAACTGGGCGGAACCACGCCGCTGGATATCATCGTCAAACTGGAAACCACGGAAGAACCGGGTAAAGCCGGCGCGGAAAAGACGGATCAGGAATTAGCTGCAGTTGAATCGGACGACGCCTTTGAGGATTTTGAAGAGTTCGATGACGCCGGCAAAGACGACAAGTACTGGTTCACCGCCGCCAAAATGGAAGAGGTCCTGAAAATCCACGATTACCTGGAAAGCGTTCCGGAAATCGGCAAGGTGCTGTCCCTGGGAACGATGATGAAGATCGCCCGTAAATTCAATGAAGGCAAGCCCCTGGACAACTTCACCCTGTCCCTGCTATACACCAAGCTGCCGGAAGAATTCCGCGGCATGGTCCTGACGCCCTATGTGTCCATCCCCAACAACGAGGTCCGCTTTTCCGTGCGCATTAAAGATTCGGAACCGAACCTGCGGCGCAATGAACTGATCCAGCGGATTTCCCGGGACCTGACCGGCCGGCTGGGACTCAAAAGCGAAAACGTTCATTTGACGGGCATGCTGGTGTTGTACAACAACATGCTCCAGAGCCTGTTTTCCTCCCAGTTTTCCACCCTGGGCACCGCCGTCCTGGTCATGATGTGCATGTACATCGTCCTGTTCCGCTCCCTGAGACTGTCGGTAATCGCCATCGCCCCGAACCTGTTTTCCATCGGCGCCATCCTGGGCTTCATGGGCTGGGCCGGTCTGCCCCTGGACATGATGACCATCACCATCGCCTCCATCAGCGTCAGTATCGCCGACGACAATATTATTCAGTATATCTGCCGGTTCATGGAGGAGATCAAGACGGATGGAAGCTATATTGCCGCCATGCACCGCTGCCACGCCAGCATCGGATACGACATGTACTATACCACCATCACCCTGGCCATCGGATTTTCCATCCTGGCCTTGTCCAACTTCATCCCCAGCATTCTTTTCGGCCTGCTGACCAGCCTGGTGATGATCTTCGCCCTGTTCGCCTCGCTGACGTTCCTGCCGGTGTTGATCGTCCTTTTTAAACCCTTCGGGCCCGGTGAACCCGCGAAAGGCTGATCAGGGGGAATAACATTTTTTCACGAGGATTTTGATGGCTTCGGAAAAAGTCAAAATCTGCCTTATATCGTTCCCCCGGCTTCCGAGCCGGAGTCCATAAAAGAGGATTGATTCCATGACGCCTGTCCTGATGTTAACCGTCTATGTGCTGCTGGCCCTGACCTTTTCCTTTCTCTGCTCCATAGCCGAAGCCGTGCTCTTATCCATCACGCCGACCTATATCGAAGGGAAAAGAGAAACGAACCCGAAGCTGGCGGCGCAATTAAAGCGGTTAAAACAGGACAACATCGACCGCTCGCTCTCCGCCATTCTAACCCTGAACACCATCGCGCACACCGTCGGCGCCATCGGCGCCGGCGCCCAGGCGACGATTATTTTCGGCGATACCTGGTTTGGCCTGTTTTCCGCGCTGATGACGCTGCTGATTCTGTTTCTTTCCGAAATCCTTCCCAAAACCATCGGCGCCGTCTACTGGCAGGCGCTGGTCAGACCCGCCGCGCTTTTTGTAACCATCCTTATTGTCGTCCTCTTTCCGATCGTCTGGGTTTCCGAGTTGCTGACAAAATTCATCGCCCGCGGGAAAAGCATGCACATCTTCAATAAAGACGAACTGATCGCCATGGCCCGGGCCGGCGCGGAAACCGGCCAACTGCGCGACAAGGAGTCAGGCATTATTCAGAATCTGCTGCGGTTCGACTCCATTAAGGTAACCGATATCATGACGCCCCGATCGGTAATGGCGTCTCTTCCCGAAGACATGACGATCACCGACGCTTTACCGCAGATCACCCGGACACCGTTCTCCCGACTGCCTGTTTACCGATCCAACATGAACGACATCGTCGGCTTTATCCTCAAGGATGATGTGCTGATTGCCGCGGCGCAAAAGCGCGGCGACGACCGGCTCAAGGCCCTGAAGCGTGACCTCATGGCGATTCCGGAATCGGTATCGCTGACCGCCCTGCTGGAACGTTTTTTGAAAAACCGCCAGCATATCGCCATGATCGTCAACGAGCATGGATCCACAGAAGGCCTGGTGACTCTCGAAGACCTGATTGAAACGCTGATAGGCCTGGAAATCGTGGATGAAACGGACAAAGACGTTGACATGAGAGTGCTGGCCCGCAAGCAATGGATAGAGCGCGCCAAAGCCATGGGCATTGAGGCTGATTTCACGTAACCCGTCCGCCGCGTTTATTCTTCCGCCGTTCGTGCATCCCGGTAAAACCGTTCGACCACCTCATCCCGGGCATGTAACACCTCCGGCTTATTGTGGGAACCGGTGATGACGATCATCAGGGCCGGCAGGAGCAGGAAATCCGCCAGCAGAGCAAAGAGTATGGGAATGGCGGTAAAGATGCCGAAACGGAAGGTATGGGACAGGTTGGCGAAAATGGTCATTAAAAACCCGCAGGCCAGCACCACCGAGGTAATGACCATGGCCCGGCCGACGCCGGACAGGGTCAGATTGATCGCCGCGAAAGCATTGCCGGTCTTCAGATAATATTTCCGGAAATTGTAGATGAAATGGACGGTATCATCCACCACCAGTCCCATGGCGATGCTGGCGATCATTAATGAAGTCATGTCCAGGGGCACGTTGAGCGCGCCCATGAGGCCCAGGGTCATGACAATTGGAATAAAATTGGGGATCATGGAGAACAGGCCGGTTTTCAACTCGCCGGTCAGAAAGATCATCATCAGGCCGATGACGATAAAGGCCAGCGCGTAGCTCCTGGCCATGCTGCCCAAGGCCGCCGTTATGCTCCGGGCCATGAGGGCCGACATACCGGTAATCTCCATTTTCGCCCGGTCGCCGAACAGAATCTTCAGGTGACGATTCAGATGACCGATATAGTGATTCAGATAAACCGAATCCACCCAGTGGATCTTGGCCGTGACCCGGGTCTTTGAAAACTGGGTATCCACGATCTTTTCCAGGTCATCAGCCCCGGAATTTTCAAACAGGAACAACTCCTGGGCGATGACGTCGTAGTCCTGGGGAACCACGTAATAATCTTTCCGGTTTTCATTCAAGGCCTGATGGGTTTCCTTGAGGATGTCGTTGATGCTGGTCACCTTGCCGACGGTGATGTGCGGGAAATGCATGGTCTCCAGATCCCGGGCCAGGCGCTCGATGCGGTTCAAAATGTCCGGCTCATACACACCGTTTTCCCGGCCGGTATCAATAAGGACTTCCAGGTTCAGGGCGCCGTTGAGACGGTCGTTGATCAGGTCGATATCCTGGCGGACCCGCATGGACGTGGGGAAATACCCGGCCACGAAATCCGAATAGCGCAGGTTGAAGACGTAGTAATAGCTGACGGCGAACAGGATCAGGCTGACGATAATGATGCTGAAGGGATGACGGCTGGCAACGTCTCCCGTCATCAGGAGGATCCGGTCCATCAGGGTCCTTTCGCCGGACTCCTCTTTAACAGGTCGTATTTTAACGGGTGAAAACGCCACCATGACCGGCAGCATGATCAGGGTGTACAGCAATGCCAGCATCACGCCCGCGGCCGCGAAATAGCCCAGTTCTCCCAGGGCCACCAGATCGGCCGTGGCAAAGGAAATCAGGCCGGCGGCGGTGGTCAGGCTGGTCAGCACCACGGCCAGACCGGAATGGCCGATGGCATAGGAAATGGCGTCTTTTTTGGCCAGCCCCCGGGCCATCTGTTTGTAAAAAATGGCCAGAATATGAACCGAGTCCGCCACTCCCACGCACACCAGAAAGGCCGGCAGCACGGTGGTGGTCATCTTGACCGGAACATTGAACCAGGCCATGAGGCCCAGGGCGGAAAAGGCGGCCGTAAATACCACGATCTGGGGCAGGATCACGCCGGAAACGCGCCGGAACAGCAGGGCCAGGAAAACCAGGTTGACCAGTAAATTCAGCGCGAAGCACAGGCGCATGTCCTTCATGGTATACTGATTGAACTTGCTTAACACCACCGGCGTACCGGTATACGCCATGGAAAAATCCGGCGCCTCATACGACTTTACAATGGCGGTGATGGCATTTACCAGCTCCTCGTTCTGTTCCTGGGACAGGTACTTTTGTTTTACCGGGGCGGCGGGCTCAGCGGCCGGGACGTTTTCTTCAAAACCGGCCATGACATCCGCGGTTGGCGCGGCCTCTACATGATAGACCTCCGGCTTAATCACCACGGCGGTGGTGCGGCCGTCCGGGGATATGATCTGATCCAGATAAGTTGGATTGTTTAAAACCAGATCTTTGAGTGCCGGAAAATCCACGGTCCTTTCCTCGGGCCACCCGTCCATCAGGTCTTCCACCACCAGCCGGTCGGCGTCGCCAAAGGTGTGGCGGGCGTTGATCAGGCTGGTCACCTCATCGACATAGGGGACCTTCTTCTCCAGATCATCGTGAAGCGATTTTAATTTCAGGAAAAAGTCTTCGGAGAAAACATGGTCGGAGGTAATGGCAATGACCACCATCCGGTCCTGGCCGAACTGCTCGCGGAATTCATTATAAACGATCTTGTCCGGATCATCGTTCTTGAGCAGGGCATCGGCGTTGGTATCCACCGTCAGATGGGGCAGCCGCCAGAGCATGGCGCCAATGCAGAGAACGAGAATCACCAGGGTTTTGAAACGATGGGTGTACAGCGTCCTGGCCATGTTCTCGAAAAACATCTCAATGCGTTCGTTTCTTCCGGACATCGGCGTCATCCTTTTTCGCGAGTGTTGAAATTGGCTACCTATAAATCAGGGGAATGTAAAAGAAAAGAAAATAATCAGCGGGGAAAAACCAGTTATGGACAGAAGCCGGCTAATTGTTTGAATATTTTCCTGTTGTTGTTTTCATGGCGCCCCTGTAGAATAATTATTATTAATAAGGAACGAGGAGAAACATGTCAGCGGAAGGCATCCATCTGGAAATAAGAGAAAAAATCGGCATCATCACCATCAACCGGCCGTCACGACGGAACGCGTTTAACGCTTTCATGTTCGCGGAGCTGGCCCGGGTGACCGGCGAGCTGCGGGCGAATATGCCGCGGGTGGTCGTCATCACCGGTGCCGGGGACAAGGCTTTCAGCGCCGGTTTTGACGTCAACCCCGACAACCCCCTGGTCATGACAATGCATGAGGCCATGGGAAAAAATGACCACCAGGGGCTGGTCGACGGCATGAAGGTGGTACGGGACGCGGTCGACGCCTTTGTCGCCCTGCCCGTCCCCATCATCGCGGCCATCAACGGCCTGGCCTACGGCGGTGGGGCCGAACTGTCCAGCCGCTGCGACCTGCGGGTCATGGACCGGGACGCCGTCGTCTGTTTTTCCGAAGTCCGCCTGGGGCTCATGCCCGACTGGGGCGGCGGCGCCGCCCTGTCCCGGCTGGTGGGAGCGGCCCGGGCCGCGGACCTGGTCCTTACCGCCCGGAAAGTCTCCGCCGACGAAGCCCTGCAGCTCGGCTTCGCCAACCGGGTCAGCGAAAAAGGCCGCTGCCTGGAGGACGCCCTGGCCCTGGCCCAAGCCATATCCGCCAATGGTCCCCGGGCCGTGCGTCATGCCCTGGCCGTCATCCGGCAGAGCCGGAACATGACCCTGGATCAATCCCTGGCCATGGAACTGGACGAGGCCGTTGCCCTGGTCGAATCCGGAGAGTGCGTTCACGGCATCACCGCTTTTCTGGAAAAGAGAGCGGCGAAGTTTCCGGATATTTAAACTGGAGGAACCGATGTCATCCGCCACCGCGAAAAAATTCGAACAATCACTGAAGGCGCCCGGCGCGCTTTCCGACCGCATCACCTGGCTGCGGGATTATTATTTTAAAGGCACGGACCGGGCCTGGAACAACGAGTTCACCGCCTGGTCCACCGGCACGGCCTGGGACACGCAATTTAATGAAATGACGTTTTATATCGTGCCCGAGACCTATCCCCTGATCCGCACCATGGGCGGTTCCTTCCGCCAGGCCGCGCGCAACGTACCCCTGCCCGATAATTTCTGGGACCAGAGCCTGCCGGAAAGGCGGGCCTGGTTTGTCAAGGAAGTCATGGTCAACCATCTGCCCAAAGAGGTCCTGCCCGGCGACCTGATCGCCGGCGGACGGTTCAACCTCCAGACCTCCCTGTGCCTGACGAAAGACGAGCAGGCCGAATACAACCGGCTGATCAACGGCAAAAAAGGGGCCCGTTCGGCCATGAAATGGTTTCATGACCACGGCTACGGCAATGCCGGCGCCACCTCCGGCCACCTGGTCCCCGGCCACGAACGGGCCCTGCAGATCGGCTGGCAGGGCATTGCCGGCGAACTGGGCGCGCTCTACACCGCCCTGTCCGAGGAGGACCGACAGGGGCCGCGGGGCCGGCAGTTGCGGGCCATGATCACGGCGGCCTCCATGCCGCGGGAGCTGGCGGCGCAATATGCCCGGATTTGTCGCGGCCTGTCGGACTGGGAAACCGATCCGGTCCGGCGCCGGGAACTGGACCAGATGGCCCGGAACCTGGACCGGGTCCCCTGGTATCCGCCGGTCACCTTCTGGGAAGCGGTCCAGGCCCTGTGGATCAACCACATGCTGGTCATGAGCGACGAAAACTATCCCGGTCCCGGCGTCTCCTTCGGCCGTGTCGACCAGTACCTGCTGCCCTTCTGGGAAAATTCTCTGAAAACAGGCATGTCCCGGGAGTTCGGCAAGGAAATACTAAAATGCTTCTGGATCCACTGCAACACCGCCTATGACGCCATGATCCGCAACGGCTACCAGGGCATCACCTCGGGATTCGGCCAGCTCGTCACCCTGTCCGGCCTGGGCAAGGACGGTCGGGACATGACCAACGACCTGACCTTTGCCATGCTGGAAGTCATCGACGAGATGTCCCCTATCCTGGAGCCCAAGCCCAACATCCGCCTGCACCGGCACTCTCCCGACGCCCTGCTGGACAAGGTGGTGGACATGGTCGGCGCCAGCCAGGGGGCCCCGTTCCTGCTCAACTTCGACGAGCGCTCCATGGCCGGCATGATGCGCGAGGCGCGCCTGGCCGGACTGGGACATTTAATCAATGAGACCAATGTCCATGAATACGCGCCGGTGGGGTGCCTGGAAAACACCATGGTCGGCAACGACCGTTCCGGCACGGTGGACTGCAACCTGAACCTGCTCAAGGCCGTGGAGCTGGCCTTAAACAACGGCCGGGACCTGCTCTCCTTTACCGATCCCATCACCGGCAAAACCGAAAAAATCGGCCAGGACGGCCCGGCCACCGGCGACGCCACCCGGTTTACCGCCTGGGAGGAATTCTGGAACGCCTACAAAATTCAGACCGCCGCCATTATCAAGCGCTGCGTGGACCTGTATGAAACCAGCGAATCCATCCGGGCAAAATACTTCCCCACGCCCTACCTCTCCTGCCTGGTCAAAGGCTGCGCGGAAAAGGGCCTGGATATCACCCGGGGCGGCGCCCAGATCAGCTTTGTCACCCTGGAAGCGGTCACCTTCGCCACCACCGTCGACTCGCTGCTGGCCATTCAATACCTGGTATTTGAAGCCAGAAAATGCGACATGGCCGAACTGATCCGGGCCCTGCGGGCCAACTGGGAAGGGTATGAAATGCTGCAGACCCTGGCGAAAAACCGGGCGCCCAAGTACGGCCGGGACGACGACCGGGCCGACGCCATGGCCCGGGAGGTGATGACGCTCTGGTGCGACGAAACCTGGAAACACAAGACCCGCGTCACCGGCCGGCAATTCCGGCCGGGCATGCTCAGCTGGAACTACTGGGCCGGAGACGGGTTTGTCATGGCGGCCAGCCCCGACGGCCGCCGCAAGGGGCAATTTCTCTCCAACGCCATCTGCCCCTCCAATGGCGCCGACATCAACGGCCCCACGGCCAATACCAACTCCGTGGGCAAGGCCCTGGGCGGCATGAGCCCGGACGGCCAGGGCGACCTGGACGGATACGTCAACATGCTGCCCAACGGCGCCAGCCATACCATCTCCTTTCAGCCGGCCATGGTCCGGGACCCGGCCCATCGGGAAAAATTCAAGGCTTTTCTCAAGGCTTACGCCCGCAACGGCGGCACCGCCCTGCAGATCAACATGGTCGACCCGGACATGCTCCGGGACGCCCAGAAGCACCCGGAAGACTACCGGCACCTGCTGGTCCGGGTCACCGGTTACAACGCCTATTTTACCGCCGTGGGACGAGAACTGCAGAACGAAATCATCGAGCGGGTCAGCCATGAGCGGCTCTGATGTCCTGACGGTTTTCGAGGTCCAGCGCTTTTCCACGGAAGACGGTCCCGGCATCCGCACCACCGTTTTTCTTAAAGGTTGCCCCTTACGCTGCCGCTGGTGCCACAACCCGGAAAGCATTTCCCCCCTGGTGGAAATCGTCTGGTTTGCCGTGCGCTGCATCGGGTGCCGGACCTGCGTCGACCTCTGTCCGGAAAAGGCCCTTGACCTGACCGCTGAAGGCATGATCATCGACCGGGATAAATGCACCCGCTGCGGCCTGTGCGCGAAAGAGTGCCCGTCCACGGCACTGGAGCAGATCGGTTCCCAATGGATGGTCGACGATCTGGTCAACGAGGTGCTCAAGGACCGGACCTATTACGAAACATCGGCCGGCGGCGTGACCGTGTCCGGCGGGGAACCCGCCCTGCAGGCCCCGGCCGTGGCATCGTTTCTTTCGCGATTGCGGGAACACGGCATCCATACGGCCGTGGACACCTGCGGCCTGTGCAACCGGGAAGCCCTGAACCTGATGCTGCCCCACGCGACCCTGGTGCTGTTTGACCTCAAAATCGCCGATCCCGTGATCCACAGGGACCTGACCGGCAGCGACAACCGCCGCATCCTGGAGAACTTCGCTTATGTCACCGGTTACACGGCCGGTCATCTCTATCCGGCCGGGATCTGGGTGCGCACGCCGGTCATCCCCGGCGCCACGGATCAGGATGACAATATCGCCGCCATCGGCCGCCATATTGCCGACGTCGGCGGTAAAGCCGTGACCCGCTGGGAGCTTTGCGCCTTCAACAACCTGTGCGCCGACAAGTACCGGCGCCTCGGAACCCGCTGGGCATTCGAGGGCTGCTCCTGTCTCCCGGCCGAAACCATGGAACGCCTGGCTACGGTTGCCCGGAAGTCAGGGGTAAACCCGGAAATCGTCGTCTGGAGCGGGGCGACGGGGAAGGGTTGAGATGTCGCTGCGCGACGTTGAGGTGTTGAGGAGTTGAAGGATATGAAATCTGAATCGTTATCTCCAGTTTTTCGTTTTTGTTTCGTCATCCTCCGGCGTACATTTTTATTCGTCATCCCCCGGCTTGCTTTTTTGTGCGTCATCCCCCGGCTTGACCGGGGGATCCAGATCAAACAGAAATTATTCCTTCCCTCGAACCCTTGGACCCTTGACCCCTCGGACCCTATCTCTTATTAAATGAAATCAGAGCAAAATATTTAGGCCGTCAAAAGGAGACCACCAATGGCAACAACCTTTACCCCCCAGGACATCGACGCCTTCAAACCGGCGGAAAAGATCGGCCTGGTGGCCACGGTCAGCCCGGAAGGACTGCCCCACATCACCCTGATCACGTCCATCATGGCCTGCAGCCCGACGCAGCTGACCCTGGGGGAATTCTCCAAAGGCAAAAGCAAGGAATATCTCCAGCAGAATCCGCGTCTGGCCTTTCTCATCCTCACCATGGACAGGAAAATATGGCGCGGCCGGGCGGTCTGGACCCATCTGAAAAAAGAAGGCCCGGAATACGAAGCCTACAACAATATTCCCATGTTCCGCTATAACGCCTATTTCGGCATCAACACCGTTCATTACCTGGACCTGATAGAAACCAGCGGCCGGGAAAGCCTGCCCCTGCCGGGGATCATCCTGTCGGCGCTTTACACCCGCTGGGCCAAAAAAAAGCTCAGCATGAATAAACCCGGACAGGTGCTCAAGCCCTTTGCCGAACGGGCCATTTTCAACAACCTGGCCTCCCTCAAGTTCATCTCCTGGGTCGGGCCGGATGGGTTCCCGGAACTGGTGCCGGTGGTCCAGTGCCAGGCGGCCGATTCCGGCCGGCTGGCCTTTACCTGCTTCCCCTATGGCCGGGAACTGGACGCCATACCGGATGGCGCGCCCGTGGCCGTATTCGGCCTGACCATGGTCATGGAAAACGTGCTGATCAGGGGAAACTTTGTCCGACAAAAAGGCGCGCTCGGCCTGCCGATGGCCGTCATCGACATCGATTGGGTTTACAACTCCATGCCTCCCTGCCACGGCCAGATCTACCCCGAAATCCCGCTGACGGCGGTGACGTCGTTTTAGATGCCCTTACGGGCACACTACGAACATACCTGTCTCGCTTTAAAGATGCCCTTACGGGCACACTACAAACATACCTGTCTCGCTTTAAAGATGCCCTTACGGGCACACTACAAACAGCACCCATCTCACATTACGGGCACCTTCCCGTTCGTAGTAACGCCGTCAGGCGTTTTCTGGCCTTCGCGTATGCACAACCTCGCTTTAACGATGCCCTTACGGGCACACTGCAAACAGCACCCATCTCACATTACGGGCACCTTCCCGTTCGTAGTGACGCCGTCAGGCGTTTTCTGGCCTTCGCGTATGCACAACCTCGATTTAACGATGCCCTTACAGGCACACTACAAACAGCACCCATCTCACATTACGGGCACCTTCCCGTTCGTAGTGACGCCGTCAGGCGTTTTCTGGCCTTCGCGTATGCACAACCTCGCTTTAACGATGCCCTTACGGGCACACTTTATTGAATAAACAAATCATTACGGGATTCTGATGCTTTAAAACAGACTCCCCCTGGAAATGCAAATTGATGTTCACTATTATTGGCAAAGACTTCCAGACAGGCATGGACCACATCGGCGGCGTAATAACGATTTCTGTTGGCCGTGATTTCCGCCAGCGCCAGCTGAATTCCCAGCGCCGGACGATAAGGTCGGTGAGAGGCCATGGCTTCAACTACATCGGCCACGGTCAGAATTTTCGATTCCAGCATCAACTCGCTTTCCTTCAGGCCCTGCGGATAACCCGAGCCGTCGATCCGCTCGTGATGCTGATGTACAATATCGGCAACAGGCCAGGGGAAATCGATTTCCTTCATAATTCTGAATCCCGTTTCCGCGTGCGTCTGGATCAGCCCGAACTCGATCGGCGATAATTTTCCGGGTTTGCTGAGAATTTGCGCCGGGATGGATATCTTTCCGATATCGTGGACCATGGCTGCGATATAAAGTGCCTCAAGCCGGTTTTCGTCCAGGCACAATCGTTTACCGATGGCGATGGATAGTTCGGCCACACGTTGCTGATGACCGACGGTGTACGGGTCTCTGGATTCCAGTGCGGCGGCCATGGCTTTAATAACGCCGTTCATGGTCCGTTTCAGCCGGGCGTTGGTTTCGGCCAGTTCCATGGCCTGAAGAGAAACTTCCTCCTGAAGCTGATTCGTCTGCTGCCGGCATTTAAGATGTCGTTGTCGCTCGTTCAGAGCGCCGACAATGTTGATCAGCAGGGTCCGTCCTGAAAACGGCTTGACCACATAACTGTATGCGCCGTGATTCAAGGTCTGCTCGGCCACCGACATATCATCACAGCCGGTTACCATAATCACCATGGTCTCGGGATAAACCCTGGTCAACCAGTGGATAAACGATATCCCGCTTTCGCCCGGCAGCCCGATATCGCAGAGGGCCAGATCATATGTTGTCGTCTGGCATAACCGGCGGGCGTCTTCGGCGCAGAAAGCCGAGTCGTATTGATAAAGTGCCGTTTCCAGTGTCCGGCCGATCACTTTTTGAATTGAGATCTCATCTTCAAGGATTAGAATGCGAGGGCGAAAAGGGACCATCGATTTATCTGTCTCCGCAATCAACGATTGTTCGAATTCATTTTCAACTAACATCATTTTATCATCGATGATCCGTGGCATTCTTCCCTCCTGCGCTCCATTGGGGCTTTATCTTGTTTCTATTGCCGCCCGTATGAATAGCAATCATCATGCCAAACAATTACATTAAATTTTTATATAACGATATAAGCATGTTGCACTGAATAATCCTGGTTCCGCCGAATAAAAAGCGCTCTGCCGGACAGGACTTGTTTCGCTAACCTGCCCCCCTCAAGCTCAAGCCCTTTATCCCGGGCGTCGGCGCAACCACCTTGTTGTACGTGATGGAACAGGTCCTGTGGTGCCACAGAGAGCCGAACAGGGGGACCACGTTTAGAATCTATCTGCCGACGATTGGAGCAGCGGCCGAGAAGCTGAAAAACCGAATCCCTCGCCAGTAAGGTGCGCGAGGTGCTGGATGGATCCTGAACAGGGCGGTCCGGGAGAGGGGATCCATCCGGCGCCGCTGATGTACAACATCACGCTAAAGATGCCCTTACGGGCACACTACAAACATACCTGTCTCGCTTTCAAGATGCCCTTACGGGCACATTCCTGCTCGTAGTGACGCCGTCAGGCGTTTTCTGGCCTTCGCGTATGCACAACCTCGCTTTAAAGATGCCCTTACGGGCACACTACGAACAAGCACTCATCTCACGTTACAGGCACCTTCCCGTTCGTAGTGACGCCGTCAGGCGTTT
>JBFMDX010000028.1:3393-12830 GCA_040753795.1 Thermodesulfobacteriota bacterium | reverse complement strand
CAGGCGTTTTCTGGCCTTCGCGTATGCACAACCTCGCTTTAAAGATGCCCTTACGGGCACACTACGAACAAGCACTCATCTCACGTTACAGGCACCTTCCCGTTCGTAGTGACGCCGTCAGGCGTTTTCTGGCCTTCGCGTATGCACAACCTCGCTTTAACGATGCCCTTACGGGCACACTACGAACAAGCACTCATCTCACGTTACAGGCACCTTCCTGCTCGTAGTGACGCCGTCAGGCGTTTTCTGGCCTTCGCGTATGCACAACCTCGCTTTAAAGATGCCCTTACGGGCACACTACGAACAAGCACTCATCTCACGTTACAGGCACCTTCCCGTTCGTAGTGACGCCGTCAGGCGTTTGTTTTCTCATTCACCATTCCTCATTCATCATTCCGCATTCATCATTCCAAAAGCGCTTCCCGCACCTTCAGGGCCAGGTCTTGCTTGCTGAAAGGCTTCTGGATGAAATGAACCCCCTTGTCCAGAATGCCGTGATGGGCGATAACATTGGCCGTGTACCCGGACATAAACATAATCTTCAAGCCGGGATATTGTACCCGCAACCGTTCAGCCAGTTCCCGGCCGTTCATCTCCGGCATGATCACGTCGGTCATCAGCAGATCGATCGTACCGGAGTTCTCTTCGGCCATTTTAAGCGCCGCCTCTGGCGATGTCGCCTTTATCACATTATACCCCAGGCCGGTGAGAACTTTCCCGGCCAGCTTCAGGACGGCCGCCTCATCCTCGACTATCAGTATGGTTTCGCCTTTGCCCCGCGGGATAATCTCTGATTTTACTTCCTCGATTTTTTCCGCCTTTCCGGTATAACGCGGCAGATAAATTTTGAAAGTCGCGCCCTGACCGGGCTCGCTGTAAACATTGACAACGCCGTTGTTCTGCTTGACGATACCATAGACCGTTGACAAACCCAGGCCGGTACCCTCGTCCGCGCTCTTGGTGGTAAAAAAAGGTTCAAATAGATTGCCCAGCGTTTCCTTATCCATGCCGCGGCCGTTGTCGCTCACGGCCAGCATAACATAGTCGCCGGGGACAAAGTCGACCCGGTTGTCGCAGTAATTCTCATCCAGGTTCACATTTTCCGTTTCAAGCGTAATTTTTCCCACACCGCTGATGGCGTCCCGGGCGTTAACCAGAAGATTGGCCAGGATCTGATCGATCTGGGACGGGTCCATCATGATCGGCCACAAACCGGCTCGCGGCTTCCAGGCAAGATCGATATCCTCGCCGATCAATCGCCGCAGCATCCTGAGCATGCCTTCCACGGTCTCGTTCAAATCAAGCGGCCGGGGTGAAATGATCTGCTTGCGGGCAAAGGCCAGCAACTGCCGGGTGATCTCCGCCGAGCGGCGGGCCGCGTCCAGGATCTCATTCAGATTTTCATGCAGAAAATCACCGGGGGTAATATTTTCAATGGACAACTCCGCAAAACCGATGATTACATTGAGCATATTGTTAAAGTCATGGGCCACGCCTCCGGCCAGCCGGCCCACGGACTCCATCTTCTGAGACTGGACGAGCTGAGACTGGAGTTTATCTCGTTCCGTCTCGGCCCGTTTGCGCTCGGTCATATCCCTGAAAATACCCAAAAGATAGGCGCGGCCGTTTATTTCCAGCGGTGCGGCGTTTACTTCAACGATAAAAACGCTGCCGTCCCGACGCATCATGGGAATATCGGTGGCCACAGGTAGTTGGCCGCTCAACTGTCGTTCAAAAGCAATTTTCACGTGCGGCAATGCCTCCGGCGGATGAATGTCGCTTAATCCGAAAGTCAGGATTTGTTCGAGCGGATAACCCAGCATGCGGCCAATAGCCTTGTTGGCAAATACAAATATTTGCGCCACCGCGTCCGCCATCAGAATACCATCCTGCATGTTTTCAAAAACGGCCCGTAAGGTTTCCTCGGAACGCCGGAGAGCATCCCTTGCTTCAATGGTTTCCCATACCGTGGCGGTCATGTTGCCGAGGGCGACCAGCATGGATTTCTCCCCGCCGGTAAGCTGATGATGATCGCGCCAGTATGCGCCGATGGCGCCGATCGGATCCTCGGTTCGGATAGGCGCCATGGCCAGGCTTTTAACGAAGGTCGCCCGATACACATCGTGCGGGATGCGCGGATCGACGTAAATATCCTCAATGGCGACATACTGTGCGTTGCGCATCACCCAGCCGGAGATACAATCCTTCATGGGAAACTTTTTGCCCTTCCATAAAGGCTCAATGGCGTCTTCATCGACATAGAAACAATTGTCACCATCACGCAGAACAACGGTAACGCCGTCCGCATTGCTTAACGCCCGGGCCGCCTGTCGAATGATCCGGATCACGTCACCGGTATTGGCCGCCAAAGCCAACTCGCGTGCCACTTCCAGAAGCTGCGTCAGTCTCTGGTTGGATTTTTCCAGTTCTTCCTCCGCGTGTTTCCGCTGGCTGATGTCAACGACGGTGGTGATAAAATGAAGCGGTTTGTTGTCGGCATCGCGTCGCAGGGTGACGCTGACGTCGGCCCATAACCGTTCTCCGTTTTTATGAATATAGCTTTTTTCAAACCGGATGGCGTCATTTTCGCCGGCAAGCAGCGCGGCAACCGTCTTCTCGGTTTTTTCGATTTCATCTTCCGGGGTAAGATCCTGCCATTTTTTATGTTTTAATTCTTCCGGCGTGTACCCTAAAAAGTCGGCAAAGGCTTTATTGACGTTGATTTCGCCGGTGGGCAGGGTGAGGGATTTGCCCACATTGGCCGACTCAAACACGTGCCTGAACCGGTCCATGCTTTCCCGCACAATCGCCATTTGCCGCCCCGCTTCCACCTGATCTCGCAGGATTTTTCCGGCCAGAATCGTGGCCAGGGGATAGAGCAGCATTACCGGAGGGGCAATGCGCTTAGCCACCACCGGGCCGGCGCCTTCGGGCAGGGTAAACATCAGGGCGATCATGGCCAGATGGACGGCGATGCCGAACAGATAAAGGTTCGACGCCGACAACGGTCGCGTTTCAGGTTTGAGATAGTGACGGGCCAGCAGGCCGATCATGGCCGAGGAAATAATAACCAGCGTGCCGGTCAGCGTGCCCGATCCCCCCATCCACAGGCGACAGGCCACCGTCAAGGTGCCCGCCAGTGACGCGGCCCAGGGGCCGAAGAAAAGAGCGCACAGGCTGACCATGATCGACCGGCCGTCGAAGATCAGGCCGGGTCCGAGATTCACGGGTCGCAGCATGCCCAGAACAGCGGTCATGCCAAACAGGAGGCCTTGCAGCAAAACGCCCGAACGGGTTTGCCGCGGCCAGCGTTTTTCAATGAATCCGGAGACGATGCTCAAAGCTACCAGCAACGCCAGGTTATGAATCAAATCGATATAGACCATGGATAATTTTCAACCTTTGTCTTTTAGCCGGTTTCCGACCATTCTTCTCCGACATGACCACAAACGATGCCCTTACGGGCACACTACAAACATACCTGCCCCACGTTAACGATGCCCTTACGGGCACACTACGAACAAGCACAACCCCTCGTTACGGGCACCTTCCCGTTTGTAGTGACGCCGTCAGGCGTTCACAGGCCGCCGCTCATGCACAACCTCGTTTTAACGATGCCCTTACGGGCACACTACAAGCAAGCACAACCACTCGTTACGGGCACCACCCCGTTCGTAGTGACGCCGTCAGGCGTTCAGAGGCCGCCGCTCATGCACAACCTCGCTTTAACGATGCCCTTACGGGCACACTACAAGCAAGCACAACCACTCCGTTACGGGCACCACCCCGTTCGTAGTGACGCCGTCAGGCGTTCAGAGGCCGCCGCTCATGCACAACCTCGCTTTAACGATGCCCTTACGGGCACACTACAAGCAAGCACAACCCCTCGTTACGGGCACCACCCCGTTCGTAGTGACGCCGTCAGGCGTTCAGAGGCCGCCGCTCATGCACAACCTCGCTTTAACGATGCCCTTACGGGCACACTACAAGCAAGCACAACCCCTCGTTACGGGCACCACCCCGTTCGTAGTGACGCCGTCAGGCGTTTTATTCCTCATTCACCATTCCGAATTCATCATTCCAAATTCATCTTTTCCCATTCACCATTCCGAATTCATCATTCATCCAACGCCTCCCTCACTTTCATCGCCAGGTCTTTCTTGCTGAACGGTTTCTGGATGAATTGAACGCCTTCATCCAGAACGCCCCGACGGGAGATGACATCAGCCGTGTAGCCGGACATAAACAGTATCCGTATAGCAGGATAAAGATTTCGCAAATGTTCGGCCAGCGTCCGTCCGTTCATTTGGGGCATAACCACATCGGTCATCAGTAAATCGATTCTCTTCTGATGCTCCCTGGCCAGCGTTAACGCCGCTAACGGTGTGGCGGCCGTCAGCACCTCATATCCCAAACCAGTAAGCATTTTCCTGGTGAGTTTCAAAACAGCGATCTCATCTTCCACCACCAGCACTGTTTCACCTCGGCCCCGTTGAATTTCGGACATCGTCTTTAAGTCCAAGTTATCGGTCACGCCTTCCTGCCGCGGCAAATAAATCTTGAAAGTCGTCCCCCGGCCAGGGGCGCTGTCAACATCAATAAAGCCATCATTCTGACGGACAATACCGAACACCGTCGCCAGGCCCAGGCCTGTACCCTGCCCATCTTCCTTGGTGGTGAAAAAAGGCTCGAAAATATGCTCCAGCGTGTTCCTGTCCATGCCGGGACCGTCGTCATTCACTGTCAGCAAGGCATAATCTCCAGGGACAAAATCGGCATTAGCGACAAGATAGTGCTCTTCATTCAGAGACTCCGTCCCTGTTTCGATGGTAATCCTGCCGATTCCGGCAATGGCGTCCCGGGCGTTGATGCAGAGGTTGGCCAGAATCTGATCGACTTGAGAAGGATCCACTTTCACCGGCCATATTGAAGCGCCGGGCTTCCAAGTCAATTCAATATCCTCGCCGATAAGCCGGCGCAGGATCTTGAGCATGTTGCCGACGGCCTCATTCAGGTCGATCGTTCGCGGAACAATCAATTGCCTGCGGGCAAAGGCCAGCAACTGCCGGGTGATATCGCTGGATCGAAGCGCGGCCTCCCGGATCTCCTTCAGGTCTTCATAAAGTGGATCATTCTCGTCCGTGCTGTTTAAGGCCAATTCCGCGTAACCGAGAATAACATTCAACATGTTATTGAAATCATGGGCCACGCCTCCGGCCAGACGGCCCACGGATTCCAGCTTTTGAGCCTGGACAAGCTTATTCTTAAGCGTCTCCTGTTCTGTTTCAGCCTTCCTGCGCTCGGTGATGTCTGTAAAAACGATAAAATCCAGATCCCGGTTTGTAGACATACGGAATTCGATTTCCCGCATCGTTCCATCCTTGCATCTGACCGGGAACTCCATGGGAACGATTTCTGATTGTGTTTCTCTGGCCTTCGTCACCGCGGCGGTCCACTTCTCACGGACGAGATTTCGTAAGGCCTCGTCGGGGTAAGCCAGCGAGAACCAGGTTTCAACCGTCGGGATATCATTTAACGTATAGCCGAAAAGGCTGGTGAATTTCGGGCTGACATAAATAGCGTTCTGGTTTATATCAGAAATAACAACGCCGACCGGTGCCGTGTCGGCAAAAAGCCGGAAACGGGACTCGCTTTGCCGGAGGGCTTTTTCCGCCTCTTGTCGGGCCTGGAGTTCCTGTTCCGCCTGCAACATTTTCTGTTCCAGCTTCCGCACCAGACGTTCGCTGTAGAGCTTGAGTACCTCCTCTTCCCGGACCGGTTCCGGAAAATCGTCTGCCTGCCGCAAAGCAGCCCCGGCCATCACCTCGTTCACGGCCGTCATCAACACATCCGGTTCGCATGGCTTGACGATAAAGCGATCTGCTCCTATCTTCATGGCAAACGCTTCGTCCTGTGGGCCGGTATAGGTGGCCGTGTAAATGATAAACGGTATGCCGCGCAGGGTGTCATCGGTTTTCACTTTGCGGCACAACTGGAACCCGTCCATCACCGGCATGAGAACGTCGCTGATGATCAGGTCGATGCCGACGGCGCCAAGTATTTCAAGCGCTTCGACGCCATCGGCCGCTGTTTTCGTGTTGTGTCCGTTTCCCCTTAAAAGGCTCTCCAGCAGATAGCTGTTTTCCTTATGATCATCAACAATAAGAATGTTCATGGCCGCCCCCCACCAGTTTAAAGATGCCCTTACGGGCACACTACGAACAGAACCTGCCTCGCGTTAAAGATGCCCTTACGGGCACACTACAAGCATACTTGACCCACGTTACGGGCACCTCCCCGTTCGTAGTGACGCCGTCAGGCGTTTCTTTATGCCCTTACGGGCACACTACGAACAGAACCTGCCTCGCGTTAAAGATGCCCTTACGGGCACACTACAAGCATACCTGCACCACGTTACGGGCACCTCCCCGTTCGTAGTGACGCCGTCAGGCGTTTCTTTATGCCCTTACGGGCACACTACGAACAGAACCTGCCTCGCGTTAAAGATGCCCTTACGGGCACACTACGAACAACGCTTACAGATACCTCCGGATTTCCGCAACAAACGTATCCGGATTAATCGGTTTTTCGATATAACCGTCGGCTCCGGCGGCCAGAACCCGTTCCCTGTCCCCGACCATGGCATAAGAGGTCACCGCGATGATGGGCACATCGGCCAGTTCGGCGTGTTTCTTGAGTTCCGCGGCTACGGTGTAGCCATCCATTTCCGGCAATTGAATATCGAGCAGAATGGCCCGGGGTTTGTTTCGCAACGCTTCGTCAATACCCGCGCGGCCGCTTTCCACGCCGGTAACGGAAAAGCCGTTTTTCTCCAGCAGAAAGCGCATCAAATATAGATTTTGAGCATTATCCTCTATGATCAGCAGCGTGTCACCCATAACCAGCCTCTTTAAGAAATCTCACCATTTTCATCATTCCGCATTCATCTTTCTAACAACGCCTGACGGCGTCACTACGAACGGAGGGTTTGATTTCATCATTCATCATTCCGCATTCATCATTCCCTTCGGTAAGCGTATCGTAAACGTACTGCCCTTCCCCCATTGGCTTTGTACTTTGATGGTACCCCCCATCATCTCAATTAGTTTTTTGGAAATGGACAGCCCCAGGCCGGTGCCCTCGTGTTTTCGGGTAAGCCCGTTATCGACCTGATGAAAGGGTTGAAAAAGGGCCGGGATCGCCTCATCCCGGATGCCGATGCCGGTATCCGAAACCGACACCGCGTAGTGATCGTTGTCGTTCCGGCAGGAAAGCAGAACATATCCTTTTTCAGTGAACTTGACGGCGTTGTTGAGCAGATTGATGATAACCTGCTCCAGACGCCGCTGGTCCATTGTCACGGCGTCAACGTTTTCAGCGATATCCAGTTTCAGATCGATTCCTTTTTTTTCTGCCAGCGGCGTGACCAGGGCAATCGATTTTTCCATGGACGACTTTAAATCAAAGGAAGTTGGAAAAAGATCAAGCTGACCGGCTTCTATTTTGGAAATATCCAGTACGTCGTTGATCAGGGCCAGCAGGTGGCGGGCGCTGGCCTGAACCATTCCCATTTGTTTTCTCTGCTCCGGGTTCAGGGGACCGGCCAGTTCCTGCAGCAGAATGCCGGTAAACCCGATGATGGAGTTGAGCGGCGTACGCAGTTCATGCGACATGACCGCCAGGAAGGCGGACTTCAGCCGATCGGCCGACTCGGCGCGATCCCTGGCCGCGGCCAGATCCACGGTCCGCTGCGCGACCCGTTGTTCCAGTTCGAGGTTGAGTCGACGCAACTCTTCCTCAACTCTTCGCTGTTCGGTGATGTCGGTGCCGATGCTGAGGATCCCTTCGATCCGTCCGTTATCATCGAAGTAGACCTTGTTGGTCCATGAAATCCAGACTCTCTCGCCGTTGCGGCGGATGTTTTCATTGACATTCCGTTCGAACGCTTTTGGATCAACGCAAATCTTATCCATCAGGGGCTTTAAATCCCGGCCACCGGATTCAACGTCGGGAACGATGGTGCCGACCACGTGCCGGCCGACGATCTCCGTTTGAGAAAAGCCGAAGAATCGCTGGCCGAATTCATTCAGAAAGGTAATGCGTCCGTCGCTGGTCCAATGCAGAATGATACTGTTGGCGTGTTCCAGCAGTTCACGATACTTCCGTTCACTGGAGGCAAGCGCCCGGTTGGCGGCAACGATCTTCTCGTTCCGTTCGGACAGATCCCTGGTACGGGCCTTGATCTGACGCTTGAGCAGAAAGCTCCAGATCGTGATAAAGAGAATAATTCCGCCGGTTAAAAAACAGGCTATTCTTATCCAGCCCGGCAGCATAACGGCGATCTTTTCCATCGTCCAGCGTTTCAGGGACTGGTGGTAAATCGACCCCGGATCTTTTTTCATGGGAACAAGCCGGGCATCGATGGCGCTCAAGAGGTCGCCGTTTTCCCCCTTTTTGGCCGCGAAGAAGAGGTCGGACGGTTCAAACATGACGGCCGTGTCTTCCAGGCCAAATTGGGCGGCATGCCTCAAGCCGTAGAACCGGTTGGCCACGGCCGCGTCTGCCTCGCCGCGAGCCACCAGTTCAAAAGTAGCCCGGTAATCCGCCAGGGAAATAATCGTGGCGTTCAGGCCGAAACCGCCGGACAGCCGGGCAAAGGCATCCTGCTGCACCGAGCGTTCCAGAACAACAATCCGTTTTCCGGACAGGTCCAGGATCGACCGGATTCCGCTTCCCTTGCGGGCATATACCTGATACCAGGAGGACAGAACCGGCGTCCGGTGAAACGCATAAATCTCTTCTCTGGCCGGGGTATA
This sequence comes from Thermodesulfobacteriota bacterium, assembly GCA_040753795.1. NCBI lineage: Bacteria > Pseudomonadati > Thermodesulfobacteriota > Thermodesulfobacteriota bacterium. The sequence continues at coordinate 4,014 of JBFMDX010000028.1, read as the reverse complement.
AGCCACGTCAGGCATCAGATCGATCTCGCCGTTCTTCAACCGGTCCAGGCCTTCGCCCCAGGTGCCGGAAACATACCGGAGGTTCCAGCCCTCGGCCTGCGCGATATTTTCTATAACATCGATGAAAACGCCGGCAGGTTTGCCCGATTCGTCGGTAAAGATTTTGGGGGAGTTTTCATAAACGCCCACGGTCACGAGCCGGTTGCCGGCCGCGGCCGATTGAATGCCAGCGACCGACATGGCCAGCAACATGATGGCGATAAGAAACTTTATCCGCCCGGCCGAATCGGCTCTCCATTTCTTTGCCATAATCAGCTCTCGGTGACGGTTTGAACTCTAAAGATGCCCTTACGGGCACACTACAAACAGTGGCACACCACGAACCGCTCGTAGTGACGCCGTCAGGAGTTAATTTGTGCCCTTACGCGCACACTACAAACAGCACCCATCTCACGTTACAGGCACTTTCCTGTTCGTAGTGACGCCGTCAGGCGTTAATTTATGCCCTTACGGGCACACTACAAACAGCACCCATCTCACGTTACAGGCACTTTCATGTTCGTAGTGACGCCGTCAGGCGTTTCATTCCTCATTCACTATTCCTCATTCACCATTCCGAAT
>JBFMDX010000028.1:0-3293 GCA_040753795.1 Thermodesulfobacteriota bacterium | reverse complement strand
TTAATTTATGCCCTTACGGGCACACTACAAACAGCACCCATCTCACGTTACAGGCACTTTCATGTTCGTAGTGACGCCGTCAGGCGTTTCATTCCTCATTCACTATTCCTCATTCACCATTCCGAATTCATCATTCATCCAGCGCTTCCCGTACCTTCCCGGCCAGGTCTTTCTTGTTAAACGGTTTCTGGATAAAATGAACGCCTTTTTCCAGAACGCCGTGACGGGAGATGGTTTCGCTTGTATAGCCCGACATGAACAGAACTTTCAATGCGGGATATAGCGTCAACATCCTTTCCGCCAGATCACGGCCGTTCATTTCCGGCATGACCAGGTCGGTTATCAGCAGATCAATCGCACCCGGGTGTTCTCCGGCCAGTTTCAGGGCCTCCCGGGGATTATGGGCCGCGAGCGCGACATACCCCAGTTCGGTAAGGACTTTCCGGGAAAGGCGCAAGACAGGGGCTTCGTCCTCGACCACCAGCACGGTTTCTCCCCGGCCTGGCTGAATGTCCATTGAATCCCGAACTTCAGTAATCTCCACCGCCCCCATATAACGAGGCAGATAAATTTTAAAGGTGGTCCCCTGTCCGACCTCACTGTAAACATTGATAAATCCGTTATTCTGCCGGGCAATTCCGTAAACCATGGCCAGGCCCAGACCGGTTCCCTCGCCCACATCCTTGGTGGTAAAAAACGGCTCAAAAATGTGTTGCCGTATCTCATTGTTCATACCGCGTCCGTTGTCGCTTACGGTCAGAACGACAAACTCGCCCGGGATAAACTCGGCATGGTTGGTACAATAGGCATCGTCCAGAATCACATTTCCGGTTTCAATGGTGATCCTGCCGACGCCCTCGATGGCATCCCGGGCATTGACGCAAAGATTGGCCAGAATCTGATCGATCTGTGAAGAATCCGTGTAAACCGGCCATAAACCGGGGCCCGGCTTCCAGACCAGATCAATATCTTCTCCGATAAGCCGCCGCAGCATCTTGAGTAACTTCTCCACGTTATCGTTAAGGGAAAGCGCCCTGGGGATAATGATCTGTTTGCGGGCAAAGGCCAGAAGCTGATGGGTGATTTCCGCTGAACGGCGGCCCGCGTCGAAAATTTCCGTCAGGTCATCGCGAAGGGGATCGCCCAAAGCGACCTTTTCAAGCGCCAGTTCCGCGTAACCCAGGATCACGTTGAGCATGTTGTTAAAATCATGAGCCACCCCCCCGGCCAGGCGGCCAACAGACTCCATCTTTTGCGACTGCAGCAATTGCTCATGCAGTTTTTCCTTTTCGATCGATTGCCTTTCGGCGACCAGTCTCGCCTGAAGCACTGGAGCGATAGACTTTCCGATGGTCTCCAGCAGGGAGACATCTTCCACCGTATAGTCGGTGTCCTTGTTGGCCACTTGAATCAGCCCTATCGCTTCTCCCATATGGAGAAGCGGTATGGAAATATGACGTGTGATTCGGATGTGCCCCGCCGGCGTACGATCGGACGGCTTATTAGTGAAGGTCGCCTGTTTAATTCTCAAGCACCGGGGCCAACTGCTGTCGCCCCAGGTTTCGCGCGGGAAAACAAACTGTTTATCCGGAATCCGGCACCTATCCCATACGGTTCGGGTCATGGTGGGAACAACCAGAGCGCCCTTTTCATCCAGATAGCCAAAAACGCCGAAGGGGCTGGCCAATTCTTCAAGGATGTCGGTCAGAACTTTCAGATACATTTCTTCACTGGATGAGGTAAGAAAGATTTCGGCGATACGATTCCTCAAGGACAACTCTCTTTCCATCCTTTTGCGTATGGTGATATCCCGAACGATGGTCCACATGCCGATAGGCTGATTGGCGTCATCACGGATTAAAAAGGTACGCAACTCGACCGGAAAAATGGAACCGTCCCGCCGACGATACTCTTTTTCATAAACATCGGAAAAACCTGTTTTCAAAATTTGTTTCTCGACGATTTCGGACTCCATCGCATGCCACTTTTCCGGAGTCAGGTCCTGGTAGGTCAGACGCCGGAGTTCCCCGTCGTCATATCCCAGCATGGCCTGATAAGCGGGATTGAATTCCTGTAAAACGCCCGCCATGTCGGTGGATACAAAGGCATCGGTCATGCTTTCGAACAGACGGCGATGTTTTTGTTCCGACTCAAACAGGGCTTCCCTGGCCTCCCGTTCCTCGGTTTGATCCCGGAAGACCAGCACCACGCCGGTTATGTTTCCGTTCTCATCACGGATGGGAGCGCCGCTGTCGGCAATAGGCCGCCGGGCCCCGTCTTTGGCAATAAGCATGGTGTGATTGGCCAGTCCGACTACCACGCCTTCATTAAGTACTTTGGTTACCGGGCTTTCCACCGTAGAGCCGGTCTCTTCGTTGACGATGCGGAAGACCCCATCCAGATGACGCTGGCGCGCCTCATTTTCATTCCAGCCGGTAAGCTTTTCAGCCACGGCGTTCATGATCGTCACCCGGCCGCCGGCATCAGTGGCAATGACGGCGTCTCCAATGGAATGAAGGGTAATGCGATATCGTTCTTCATCAACCTTCCGGGCCGCCTCCGACATCAGAATCGTCTGAAAATGATATTTCTTTTCCCGCTGCCAGAAGGCAAAACCCGCCACCACCGTCATTCCGGTCAGAATGACGATCAGCGACAGAATCAGCAGCGATCGATTTCGCCAGCCGGCAAAGGCTTCTTCCGTATCCATTTTGGAGACAATAAACCAGGGCGAATCCGGTACGGGCAAAACGGCCGATAGGACATCGACGCCGCGGTAATCCTTCCCTCTTACGACACCGACTTTCCCCATTATGGCCATGACCGCGGGAACGTCGGTTCGGTTCAAGGGAATACGAAGATTAAGCGCCGCTCCCGGCTGATGCCGCAGGCTGTTCAGAAACAGCGCCTCATCCCCATCGCGCCTCACCAGCAGGGTTTCCGCGGTCCGGCTGGGCAGAGGCCAGGACTGGATCAGCGGAAAAAGGAACTCATTGGCGTCGCTGACCAGAAGGAGCGTTCCCAACGGCCGGGGAGATCCGACGTCGGAATAAAGGGGCGCCACCACGCTGAGGTGAGGCGCCATGTTGTGTTTTTCGGTGTGGAGGTCGGTGAAAACCGGAGTTCGTTCGTTCAGCGCGATCCGCAGCGCATCAATGAATCCGGTATGTTCAAGTAAGCGGCCGCAGGATTGGATGCGATAATAAGTGGCAACAAGATAGATTTTGGGGGCAAGCACAGTCGTAAAAAGGGCTTTACGTTTCCAACTTCAGAAGCACGGACCAACTGGTACA
>JBFMDX010000027.1 GCA_040753795.1 Thermodesulfobacteriota bacterium | reverse complement strand
TGCGGGCGTTGTAAGTGTAGGATGTGACATGACCCAGGGGGTCGGTCTCGGTCAGCAGGTTGTCGTTGGCGTCATAGGTGTAAGACTTGGTCAGTCCCAGGGGGTCGGTCTCGGACAGCTTGTTGCCCTGGCCGTCATAGGTCCAGGCGGTGACATTGCCCGAAGGGTCGGTCTTTTGGGTGACGTTGCCTTTGCCGTCATACTCATAAAGGGTGGTGTGGCCCAGGCGGTCGGTGATCTGCTGGGTATGGTTGGGCAGGTCGAACCCGTAGATGATCCGGTTGCCGTCAGCGTCGATTAAAGCGGTTACCCGTGCCTTGGCGTCGTATTCAAACGAGCCCAGTTTGGTTCCGTCCGGGGCCAGGATCTCCTTTAACACCGGCCGGCCCAGGATGCCCTGGTCATAGCCGTAGGTTGCCAGGGACCGCGCGGCCAGGGGTTCGGACCCGGTCCGGACGACCTTCTCCAGCATGCCGTCCGGGCCGTAGGTGTAGGTGACGGTCCGGCCGAACGAGTCGGTCACGGTTTCTATGCGGTTGCTTGCGTCCCGTTCAAAGGACAGGCTGACCCCGGAAGAGCCGGTGATGCCGCTGGCGCCGTAGGTGACGATATGGCCGTAGACATCGGTCATGCTCTCCAGGCCGGTTGTTTTGTTGACGATGTAGACCGTGCCGTCGGGCCGGGTCAGCTTGAACCGGACGGGGTCGTAAGGGTCGGTTCCGAACTGCAGGAGCTGGTTGTTGATCATCATCAAATGGATGCTGGAGACGTTCAACGCCTCCAGGACGCCTTGCGTGCCCTCCAGGGGAACATAGGCGGCTTGCAGGTTGATGCCGCTGTAGGGGTTCATCAGGCTGGATTTGGGGGTGACGTCCAGCCTGAACTTCAACACCTCCTCGTCCGAGAACCGGATGACCACCACATGGCGGTACTTTTCTATAAGGTAGTAGGTGGTCAGGAACGAGCCGGCGGCCTCCTCGGCCCAGCCCTTATAAAGTTCCCGGGTGGTCATGGGCCTGATGGTCGATGCGGGCAGGCTCCAGCCCGGGCCGAAGTCGCCGCCGGTAACGCGGGAGTCGTAGGTCCGCTCCAGGGCGACGGGCAGGCCCGGCGCGGGAATGGACAGGTCGGTGTTGGGCAGGGTCACGGCCCCGAGTTTGAGGTTGCCGTCCGCCACCAGGCAGCCGGAAGCAACGGCGACGTTGCCGGCCGGGTCTTTGGCGTTGAGAATGATTTCATAAACGCCGTTGGGTTTGGTGGTGGGATCGAACACACCCAGTTCGCCGGAAAAGGTTTTACCGGTTTGCTGGGCGAGGATTTCCCATTTTTCGGTTCCCTGAAGGCGGCAGGCCAGGGTGTACATGACGCCATCCGGGTCGGATATCCGGCCGGTAATCGAATACCGGTCGGTCACGTCCGGGCAGTCGGTTTCATCAAGAACGGCCACGGGGGTGTAAACATCGTATGGGTTTGCGGCCGCGATCGTTACCGAGGCCGTGCCGGTCAGGCCGGAAATATCAAGGGCCGTTGCGGTAGCTATAAAAAAGCCCGCTTGTTGCGGCAGGTAGGTGGCCTGGCCGTTTACCAGAGGGGTCGGGACGCCATTGATCGTCAGTTCCTGGTCGGCAACACCGGCGTTGTCCGTGGCCGTGACCTTAATGACTACCGGGTTGCCGATGATAACTTTATTCGGCGTCGCGGTGACGCGGACAGCAGGCGGCTCGTTATCGATCCCGGTCCAGGGACCGAGGGAGACCGTTAAATCGACGGACGAATCGTGATTGACGATTGTTCCGGCCGCCGGAGTCTGTTCAAGGACGGTTCCCGCCGGCTGGTCGCTGACATATACTTCCTTAATTGTTCCGGGCGTCAGGGTCACGGCATTTAACGCGGCGGTGGCAGCATCATAGGTCAGGCCGCGCACATCCGGAACGGTGACTGTTTTAATGCCCAGAGAAAGGCACATGTCCACTTTTGAAGCGGCGGCCACCACCGTACCGGGCGCCGGGGCCTGGCTGATTATGCTTCCGGCCGCCACTGTATCGCTGAATGCTTCGGTTTCCTGGCCGGGGAAAAGGCCGATGGCGGTAATCTCCGTGATGGCGTCTTTGCGAGTTAAGCCAATGATGTCGGGGACCATAATCGGCGGACTGACCGTGACCTGAACGACATCAACCCCGCTGTCGAGCTGCCCGTCATTTACGATCAACTGGATCATGTAGGTTCCAGCCATGTCGGGAACAAACGAGGGGGCCGGCGTTCCGGCATCGATCAGGGTCGCGAGACTGCCCTCAGGTCGGACGGTTATCTCCCATGAATAGGTCAGCGATTTTCTTTCAGGGTCGCTGGAGGGGCTGCCGTCCAGGTTAACCGTTTCACCTTCAATTATAAGCTGGTCCGTTCCGGCGTCGGCGACAGGCGCCTGATTGCCGACATTGAAGGAAGTAGAGGCCTGATTGTTGGCTTCGTCGGATTCATACAATTTGCCCGTCCCGGAGCCGTCATCATCCGCGCGGACATAAATCGTTGCCAGTCCCTGGACCGGATTGGACCAGTGGAACGTGATGTCTTCATATTGTCCCGGCTGAAGATAGGTTTTTGTCCGCGTCTTCCCCAGGTAAACGCCTCCGTCGGCGGGATCGCCGTTATAAAAGGAAACATCGATGCCAGATGGGATATTCAGAGAACCACCATTGTTGATGCGGGCCGTCAGATCAACCGCGTCCGGCAATCCGGCGGTGTCCAGGCGCATATAACAGGCGGAAATATCCGTACAGCCGGATACCGCGACTGTTTTGTTCTGACGGTAACTGTTGGTTTCTTCCCAACTGTTGGCCTCGATACGGGGAATGGCGCCGTTTTCCTCTATGTTGGTGACGTGGTAACCGTGCTGATTCCAGATTTTGCGAGTAGCGCGCCAGGAATTATCGGCGCTGCCGAAGACCAGGATCCCGTTTCCCGAGGCAGGAGCGGCGTTATCGCATGTCACAACGATTTCGGCGTGATGGTCGTTATCGACATCGGCGATGACCGGCAACGTCTGTTCCGTCGTAGAAGGAACTGCGGTTTGAAAAAGAACGGCGCCGTCGGCCCCCCTGAAAATCTTCATGTAATTATTGTCCTGATGGACGATCTCCACATTCCCGTCACCATCAAGATCAAACGCTGAGGCGCTGGTTCTGTAGTTCTTGGCGTTTATGGGCTGCGTCCATTTGATGGAACCGTCAGGCGCCAGCAGAATAAAATTTGCCGCGCCGGCGACTCCGATTTCCGGTTTTCCGTCATTGTCAAAGTCGGCAATAACCGGCGCGCCGCCGTGTCCGCTTCCAGGGATGGCGGTACTCCATATGACTTCGCCCGTATGTCGCAGCAAATATACAAAGCCTCTGGCTACAGCCACTATCTCGGGGAACGCGTCTTCATCGAAATTGGCAACGGCGGTATATCCGTCTTCTATCCCGGGGTTTTCCCAGTACAGATTCCCATTGGATCTATATGCGGTGTTGCCGACGACGACTTCCGGTTGGCTATCAAGATCGATATTCGCCACCGAAGCGATGTAACCATAGTTTTTCCCTCCTTGTCCGCTCCATTTCAAGGTTCCATCGCAATTAACGACACTTCGGCCGACGATAATTTCAGGTGATCCGTCTTCGTCAATATCGGCTAATGTTATGCCGGGCTTTGGCTGCAAGTCCGCTTTGTAGTGCATCGCCACTTCATACCAGGTCGAGCCCGCCGGGGTAATATCATTAAACTCGATGACTGCCCTATAGCCATTTGCATTTGTGGGTTGTTCATAGATCGAAGCCAGCCCCCCATGCCGGACACTTATCCGGTCCAGGGAAACGGGCGAGTCTATTTGCGCTAAAGGCGGGTTAAGGTCCACATATGATGAAGACGTACAATTAATACAATACCCGCTTGAAGGAGGCCATTGAGGATACCATTCCACGGAGTTCAATATGGTCGGATAATTATTACCACCATGACGACCCGGCTCGCAGAAGTTATAGTTGCGCCACCAGACAGTCCTTCCTTGAATAAAAAGGCGGCTTCTCCCGTCAATAAATGCTTTTACATTAAGTGTAGCGTTATAATTCCAATTAAACGCAATCGGTTCGCTGGTCCATTTCAGTTCGCCGTTGTTTTCAAACGCCAGAACATGGTTGGCATTATCACAGACCAGTATTTCCGGCAGGCCGTCGCCGTCAATATCCCCACAAGCAATCTCGCCTAAACAAAAGCTGTAATTGGTAATATCAAACAGACTTCCGGAGCCGTCGCCGCTGACCGCCCTCAAAATATTTGTTCCGGGCGATCCGGCTGGATGCGACAGAAAAAGGATATCCGGGATATCCTTCGCGCCGACGATCCCGTCGCCATTGTCATCGTTCAGGTTAATAATAACTGGTGTGCTGGTAACTTGGTTATAAGATGAGGCAACCGCGCCGCTTCCATCCCATGACCATTTAAGCACTGGGTTAATGCTGCCAACCGGCAAGGGAATATCACAGTTGGTCATGGTATTGATGATATTATTGTTTTCAATTGTTTCCAGAACGGCATTCCCGCTGTCCACAAATACAAATATCCGATTCCCTTTAAACAACATTTTTCCGTTAACCGGAACGGATACGATAAGGGAGCCGTTCCCCGAAGGTTCATTCTCAATCGTCTCCGTACCGATCACATTGTCACTGGCCGGATCAAGAAGCCCATTACTGTTGATGTCTTCAAATAAAGTAACGGCATAAGCGCCTTCAACGGCTTTGTTGCCCCTGTTTTGGATATCCACCGCTATGACGCCGGTGATGGAAAGCGTTTGCCCGTCGACCGCACAGCCGGACAGGTCCATCGCAACAGGAGTTAAATCCGTATCCGCCACGTTTATGGTAGCGGTTGCCGTTACCGTTCCCCCGGGTCCCGTGACTGTTATCGTGTAGGTCGTTGTCTGGGCCGGGCTTACGGTTATGTTCCCGGCCATATCCACCGGCCCGATATCCGGAGATATCAGGCAGGAGTCGGCCAGATAAGATTCCCACTTGAGAGTGGCTGAGTGGCCGGGAAGAATGGTTTCAGGTTCCACGGAAAAAGAGACATAAGGCAGCAGGGTATCAACAGTCACGGTCACGTTTGCCGAAGCTGTTCCCCCGGTTCCGGTCGCGGTAATCGTATAGGCGGTGGTTTGAAAAGGCGTTACCTCTATGGAACCGTTGGGGGCGACAACCCCTATATCAGGCGTGATTTCACAGGCGTTGGCATAGGTCGAGGTCCAGGAAAGGACGGCCGCGCCACCCTGGAAAATAATATTTGGTTCAGCAATAAGGTTGACAGCCGGTTGCGGGTTAGTAACCGTTACCGTGGCGCTGGCTGAAGTTGTTCCGCCCGGACCAGTGGAGATGATCGTGTATGTAGTCGTTTGCTTTGGTTTAAGAATATTGGTACCGGATAAAGGAAGGTCCATTTCAGAGGTGGAACCGTCGGCCAAGACCTGTCGACCAATGACGGAGTCTGTGTTGGTTGTGGTCCAGGTGAGGGTAAACGATTCTCCGGCGATGATGGACGAGGGCGAAGCGGTTACCGTTGAAGTCGGCAGGGGAATAACCTCAACCGTGACGGAGGCTGTCTCGATGCCTCCTATACCGGTGGCTGTCAGGGTATAGGTCGTGGTGGTTTCGGGAGTAACTTGCAGAGTGCCGTTTAAAACCACGTCCCCGATATCCGTTCCCGGTGAACAGGCCAGATAGCAACTTACGGCATTGTTCGAAGTCCAGGTCAGGGTTGAGGCTTGTCCCTGAAGGATAACAACCGGTTCGGCCTGTAAAGCGGCGCTGGGGAAAATGGCTTCATGAAGCACTTCAATTTCAAGAAAAGTGCCCGGCTTGCTGGAAAGCTCTACCCGGAGATCATTAGAAGCCTCCAGATCTACCGGGTACTCCATCAGATACTTTCCCTGTTTAAAATCATCTGTGGTGCATATTTTCACGCCGTTAAAAGTAATAACGCCGCTGGTTACCCGGTTCTGGTCGGCCTCCGTGCCGTTGTGGATAACCAGCCGTCCAACTATATTAGGGGCTGAAAAAGTATCATTATAAACATTGGTAGCGCCGGTCGTGCGTTTGTAAATCTGCGGACCAAAAGCGGTAGTGTAAACAACTTCATGAACCACTTCGATTTCAAGGAAGGTGTCCGGTTTGCTGGAAAGCTCAACCTTGATGGTGTTGGTGGCGGCAAGTTCAACCGGGCACTCTAACAAATAGATATCTTGCTTGAAATTTTCCGGGGCGAACACTTCGACGCCGTTAACGGTAATAACAGCGCTGGTTACCCGGTGCTGGCCATCATCGGTGCCGTTACGAATGATTAGCCGCCCTTGGATTTCAGGGGCTGAAAACGTATCATTATAAATATTGGGGGAGCCGGTCGTGCGTTTACAAACCTGCGGGCCGAAAGCGGTAACTTCCGTTGCAAACAGGTTTTGGGAACAAAGGCAGGCAGCGAACAGCAGCAGGCAAACGAAGATTTTTCTCAAGGTGTCCCCCCGAATAAATCGCCATCGTATGCCAGGGCATACACCGGCTAATTTATCCCCGTCATGGGAAGCAAAAATCTTCCTCCCTGAAAACGTAAAGTTACTTAAAACGTCTTTTTATCGAGATTTGCAGACCGGTTTAGAACCGGTACACAGGCATTTGGCTGAGAAAACTACCGCGAAAAAGGAATGATAATAATGCTTCTCAAATTCTGCCTGCCCCTTCCCCGAACAAAAAAAGCCGGATCATCTTATCGGGAAAAGACAATCCGGCTTAATATTTATGCCCCCTCATGGCGGCCCGGCTGTCTTTCTTTCAAAAGACCCGTTGCTTTCCGTCCCCCGGTCACCCGAGGTTTGGTTTTAGCATGAGCATGATTTAATGCTTACAAATGCACCGGGTATTATTGAATGTCAATACAAAATATGAATTGCCAGAAAAAAACGAGAGATGATATATTAAAAAAAATTGCAATGATTCAACCGCAGGGAGAAAAGATGAAAAACATCATACTGCTGACAGCGGCGGCCGGCATCTTGATCCTTCTTGCCGGCAACGGTTCTGCCCAGGATTTTGTTCTGAGCAGTAAAGAAATGAAGAAGCAGCTTACCGAAGACCAGGTCTATTCCGGGTTTGGCTGCACCGGCAAAAACATTTCCCCGTCGCTGTCCTGGGCCGGCGCGCCGACGGAGACGAAAAGTTTCGCCATTACCGTTTTTGATCCCGACGCCCGAAAGGGCCGGGGCTGGTGGCACTGGCTTATATTCAATATTCCGGCCGGCATTCAAGAGCTGTCGGCGGACGCGGGCAATATGGAGAAAAACCTGGTTCCGGAAGGATGCGTCCAGAGCGTGACCGACTTCGGGAAGCCGGGTTTCGGCGGCGCCTGCCCTCCCATAGGCGAAATACCGCACCGGTATATCTTCACCGTTTATGCCCTGGCTGTCGAAAAACTGGATCTGAATGAGAACGCTTCGCCCAGGAAAGTGGAATCAGCCCTGGAAAAACATGCCCTGTCCAGAGCCGCTCTGATGTCTTATTACGGGCGGTAATTCTATTCTTCTTCCTTGAGCCGCAGGATCCGTTCATAGATTTGCCGGCGGGGGATACCGTATTTCGCGGACAGAGCAGCGGCCAGTTCCGACGCGCCGCAGGAAGCGTGTTCCAGTTCCCGCCGGAGCCGCTCGCTGTCCAACTCCTCTTTTCCTCCGGCATTGCCCGCCACCAGCAGGGTCATCTCCCCCTTGACGGCGTCTCGCCGCTCCAGGTTTTGCAGGATCGCGGACAAACGGCCGCGCAGGAATTCCTCGTAGGGCTTGGTCATCTCCCGGCAGAGAACGGCGTCCCGGTCGCCCAGTACGGCGATCAGCTCCCGCAGGGTGTCGACTATCCGCTGGGGAGATTCGAAAAAGATCAGGGTGGCGGCCAGCTCCGCCAGCACCGTCAGGCGACTTTCCCGCTTGCCTTTTTTCTTCGGCAGAAACCCCTCAAAGAAAAACGCGTCCGTGGGCAAGCCGCCCGCCGCCAGGGCGCAGGTCACGGCGGAAACGCCCGGCACCGGCACCACGGCAATCCCCTTTTCAACGGCATGCCTGACCAGGTTGTACCCGGGATCGGAAACCGTGGGCGTGCCGGCGTCCGACACCAGCGCCACCGACTCGCCCCGCGACAGCCGGCCGGTCAATTCCTCCAGCCGCCGGCGCTCGTTGTGTTCATGGCAGGAGACCAGGCGACCGCCGGCCTCGATGCCGTGAAAGAGCAGCAACCGGCCCGTCTCCCGGGTGTCCTCCGAGGCGATGACATCCGCCTCCCGCAGGATCTTCAGCGCCCGCAGGGTGATATCCTCATAATTGCCGATGGGGCAGGCAACGATATAAAGGCCGGACAGGGCCATCTGACGACATGCTCCCTATTGTTTATGTTTCTTTTCTATTGATATTTATCAGAGCGGTTTGATATTTACAAACGAACTGTGTTGACCCTTGTGTCCGTTTTGACCTGGAGCAGGCAAATAATGAGCAGAAAACGATCGCGTAAAACCCTGTCGGGCCTTTTGTGGAAACAGCTGACATCCGTGCGGCTGACCGTGGCGGTCCTCCTGACCATCGCCGCTGCCGCCGTCATCGGCACCCTGATTCCTCAAAACCAGCCGCCGGATTACTACCGGGAATATTTCGGCGAGCGGCTGTATCCGGTCATGGCCCGACTCGACCTTCCGGACATGTACCACTCCCTCTGGTTCCAGACCCTGATCCTGCTGCTGGCCGCCAACATTATCGCCTGTTCCCTGGACCGCATCAAGGGCGTCCTGAAAATCGTCTTCGAAAAAAAACCAACCTGGTCCCCATCGGCTTTCGGCCGGTCAAGCGCCGCCGAAGCGGTCATCATCGACGCCCCGGTTTCCGCGCTGCGCGGCCCTTGCCGGGACTTTTTCAACCGGAAATTTTCCCGGATCGACGAGCAGGAGACCGACGAAGGCGTCTTCCTGTTCGCCGAAAACGGCCGGTTTTCCCGGCTGGGGGTCTACGTCGTGCATTTGAGCGTTCTGCTGCTGCTGGCCGGGGCGCTGATCGGCTCGCTGTTCGGTTTTGACGGCTATATCAACCTGCCCGAAGGCGAATCCACAAATCATATCTTCCTGAGCGGTTCCGATAAAAAGCATGACCTGGGTTTCACCCTGCGCTGCGACGCCTTTGACGTCTCTTTCTATGAAACCGGTGAACCGAAAGAGTACCGGTCCGACCTGGCCATCCTGGAAAATGAACGGGAAATCATAAAAAAGTACATCCGGGTCAACCAGCCGCTCCGGTTCCGGGGAGTCAACATTTTTCAGTCCAGCTACGGCACCGCCTCCGCCAGGGATATCGCCGTGACGTTTACCAGCCGCAAATCCGGCATGGAATATCAGCGCACGATCAATATCGGGGAGCCCGTAACCATTCCCGAGGGACTGGGCGTATTCACCGCCGAACGCTTTTTAAGCAACTACCTTTTCCAGGGCGGGCACAACATCGGCGAAACCCTGATCGGCACCCTGGAACAGGGCGAGCACCGGGAAATGGTGGCCCTGCCCCTGCGTTTTGCCGCCTTTGACAAGATGCGGCAAGGCGACGTCATTATCGCGGTGACCGGGCTTGAGCGGGTTTATTTTACCGGCCTGCAGGTGAACAAGGACCCGGGCGTCCCGTTAGTTTATGCCGGGTTCCTGCTGATTATCGCCGGCATTTACGTCACCTTCTTTCTGTCTCACCGGAAATGGTGCGTCCGGCTGACCGCCACGGGGGATAAAACCGAGGTGACGGTCTTTTTCAAAGCCAACAAAAACCAGCCGGCGGCCCGGCAAAAGGCCCAGGCGATGACCAAAAAACTGGCACGATTAAAGGCCACCGTTTAGATATTGGAGCAATCAGGATGGATAGCGGACTGTTATTATCGATAGCGACTTTTGCCTACGCTCTGGCGGTAGCCTGTTACGTGGCGGGCTTTGCCTTCAAATTTCCCCCGGCCGGCAAGGCCGGAACAGCGGTTACCGGGGCAGCGGCACTGGTCAATCTGGCTGGCATCATCATGCGCTGGGTCGAATCCCACCGCCTGGGGATCGGCCACGCGCCCCTGTCCAATCTTTACGAGTCGCTGGTGTTCTTCGCCTTTGCCATCGGCCTGGTCTATTTGATCATGGAAAGGAAATTCCGCACCCGGGCCTTCGGCGCCGTCGCTGTCCTGCCGGCATTCATCGCCCTGGCCTACGCTTCCCTCTCGCCGGACATGGACCAGCAGATCAAACCGCTGATTCCCGCCCTGCAGAGCAACTGGCTGACCGCCCATGTTATCAGCTGTTTTCTCGGATACGCCGCCTTTGCCGTGGCCTTCGGGATCAGCCTGCTCTATATCGTTCTGGCAAAAAACCGGGAACCCCGGGGCGATGAACCGGCGGCCGGTTCCCTGATCCCGCCCGCCGACGTGTTGGATGACCTGATTTACCAGACCGTCATCTTCGGCTTCTTCTTCCTCTCCATCGGCATCATCACCGGCGCGGTCTGGGCCAACACCGCCTGGGGCCGCTACTGGGGCTGGGACCCCAAGGAGACCTGGTCCCTGATCACCTGGTTCATTTACGCCACCCTCCTTCACGCCCGGCTGATCCGGGGCTGGCAGGGCAAAACCATCGCCTGGATATCCGTTGCCGGTTTCGCGGCCGTCATCTTCACCTATTTCGGCGTCAACCTGCTTCCCGGGCTGCACAGCTACCAGTAGGAGACGGAGCAACCGTGTATAAAGGGGAGCGGTTTAACAGCATCAGTCATCTGATCGGAGCGGCCGTAGCGCTTGCCGGGGTGGTCCTGCTGGTGGTGGCGGCGTCGCGCCTGGGCGACCCGTGGAAAATTGTCAGCTTCAGCGTATACGGAGCCACCCTGCTGATTCTGTATACTTTTTCAGCCCTGTATCACAGCCTGAGGGGAAAGGCGAAAACCGTTTTCCGCAAGCTTGACCATCTTTCAATCTATCTGCTGATCGCGGGCACCTATACCCCGCTTACCCTGATCACCCTTCGCGGCGTCTGGGGCTGGTCGCTCTTCGGCGTCGTCTGGGGGCTTGCCGTTCTGGGCATCGTTCTGGATTTATTTCCTCAAAAGGGAGCGCGCATCCTGCCCGTGATCATTTACCTCGTCATGGGCTGGCTGGCATTGGCGGCTTTCAAACCGCTCCTGCTGGCCTTGCCCCGGCCGGGGTTTGTCCTGCTCCTGGCAGGCGGCCTGTTTTATACCCTGGGGGTGATTTTTTTCGCGCTTGAAGACAGAATGCGTCATTCACATGGCGTCTGGCACCTGTTCGTGCTGGCCGGCAGCCTCTGCCACTATTTCACGGTTCTGGTTTATGTGCTTTGAGCCCTCTCGGAATCTGAAAAACCGGAGACGCCTCAGCGGACGAGGAAGCCGTAGTGGAAGGACTTAACCTTCCAGGGCATGCCGATAGACGACCCGCCGGTCGCCCCTACGTATATCCCATGTTGCAGGGGCACGGCGCGCCGTGCCCCTACCGCCCGGACGGCAACGCCTCAACGACCAGCCGGCTCAGTTTTTCCAGCGCCCTGTTCTCCGCCTCCACCAGGCTCTGGTAATCGTCACCACTGGTCTTTTCCTCGATGACGGAACTGTTGACGACCAGGTCATCGCTGCCGGACGTCCGGACCATCCAGGTCACGTTCAGAGCCACCGTCCCGCCCAGGGCGCCGTCAAACTGATGCACGTCAAATTCAACGCGATAGCGGGGCGCGAACTCCTGGGGCCAGGGGTGCCGTAGAAAAAGGCCCGAGCCGCAAAGCTGACGGATGTTGTTCGTCATGACGAGCAGAAAGTCCTCGCTCAGATCTCCTCCCCAGCGATGGAACTCGGCCAGGGCCACTTTGTTGGGCGTTGTCCGGCTGACGATCTGGGGCCGGTCGATCAGTTTGGAAAACCGGACGGGACCGATGCCGATACGGATACCCGTGAAATCTTTCCCCGCGGGCGACAGCTGACCGGCCGGCTGCGGGGACAGGGTGTAGTAGGTAACCGGCCGGGTTCTTACACAACCGATCATGCCGACGATCGCTATTAACAGCACGGTCAAAAACGTCAGTTCCGATCGTATCTTCATTTCGTTTCTCCTTTCCCGTAAATCAGGGCTTCCGGGTGTCTTTCCAGATAATCCGCCAGCATCCGCAGGGCCTGGGCCGTATTGGTCAGTTCTTCCAGCGTTTGTCGCGCGTTCTGATTGAAGGTGGAGTCCTCACCGAAGGATGTCTGGATCTCAACCAGTGTTTTCGTGGTCTGCCGCAGCATGGCGGCGGCTTCCGGCGCGACCTCCGTGTTCACCCGCCGGGTCAGTTCTTCCAGAACCTCAATGGTCTCACTCAGGTTTTTCACCACCGCCCGGAGATCCTGCCCGATTTCCGTAAAAGGCACTTTCTCAATGCCCGCCAGCAACTGTTTCAACACGGCCAACAATTCATCCAGCGACTTGGGTATAGAGGGCAGGCGGGGATATTCCCCGTCCCAGCGCATGGCGTCGGGGGGGGCATCGGGATGAAATTCAAGGTCGACAAACAGTTTACCGGTCAGGATATTGCCGGTTTTCAGTTGCGCCCGGAAACCTTTGGCCACCAGGGAATCGATAAATTTACGATATTCGGTTTCATTGTCTATCAACTCTTTTCCCAGCAACCGTTCCGGTTCCGCCTCGACCAGCACGGCGATAACAATATCCGAACCGGTTTCTTTCCCCACCCGGCAGACAATGTCCAGAACCCGTCCGACCTGCAGGCCCCGGAACTCCACCGGCGCGCCCACGGTCAGCCCCCGGACGGATCCGCCAAACTCCACCATCCAGTACCGTTTCGCCTGATACTGCTGGGACATGGCCGTCTGGCGGGAGTCAAACAGGGAGAAAATGTGATTGTTCTCAGCCAGTTCATCGCTGTCCAGGGCCATCGGGCTGTCAAAAGCGATGCCGCCCATCAGGATGGTGGCCAGAGACTGGGAGTCAACCGTCAACCCGTTGGCATCCACGGACAGGTCAAAACCGCCGGCGTTCCAGAAACGGGTATTCTGACGAATAAACTGATGATAGGGGTCATTAACGAAAATCCGGATCTCGACGTACCGGCCCTCCTTATCCATTTCGTAACTTTCCACCTGCCCGACTTCGATCTGCCGGTAATATATCGGGGAGCCGGCGCTCAGCGACCCCAGCCTGTCCGCCCGCAGCACATAGTGCCGGCCGGGAAGATCCATGGTCACCACCGGCGGCGCTTCCAGGCCCTTAAACGTCCGGTCCGGTTCGCCTTCTTTGACCGGATCGATGGCGATGTAAGCCCCGCCCAGAAGCGTTCCCAGCCCGGAAATTTCACTGGCGCTGACCCGGGCTCGGACGACCCAGAACCGGGTCTTCCGGGTCAAATACGGTTTCAGCTCCTTGTTCAGTTCAGCCGTGACCAGCACTCTGGACAGGTCTTCATCCAGCACGATGGATTCGACCAGGCCCACCTCGACATCCTTGTAGCGGATTTTGGTCTTGCCGGCCTCCAGGCCCTCGGCGCTTTTGAAAGCAATCGTTACGGTCGGCCCTTTTTCCGTCAGCCCTTTAAAGACCAGCCAGCCGCCGATCAACATAGCAATAAGGGGAACAACCCAGACAATGGAAAACGGACTCTTTTTGCGGATCTCCGCTTCCGGCGCATCGACCGGAAGGCCGGCACCACTGAAATTTTCATTCATGGGACTCATCCTCCATATTATCCCAGATCAGTCTTGGATCAAAACTCATCGAGGCCAGGATGGTGATCACCACCACCGCCGCGAAATAAATGGTCGCCGGGCCGGCCTTGAAATCGGCCAGCCCTTCCAGTTTGATCAGCGCCGCCATGATGGCGATCACAAAGATATCCACCATGGACCAGCGGCCGATCATCTCGATCAACCGGTAAAGACGGGTCCGGTCCAGGGGGCGCCACTGCCACTTCCACTGGACCGAAACCAGTAAAAAGACCAGAATCAGAATTTTCATCATCGGGACCAGCACGCTGGCGATAAAAATCACCAGGGCGATGTGCCATGATCCGGACTGAATAAAATAGATCACCCCGCTGAGAATGGTGTCCCCGTGGGAACTGCCCATGGCGCCGGTGATGGAGATCGGCAGCACATTGGCCGGGATATAAAGAATCAGGGCCGTGATGACCAGGGCCCACGTCCGCTGGATGCTGCCGGGCCGACGCTGATGGATCGTCGCTCCGCACCGGGGGCAGCCGGCGACTCCTTCCGCGGCGGTGCGGGGCAGACGGACCAGCAGGCCGCATCGATGGCATCCGGCCATGGACAGGTTTTTGGCGGTTTTCGGCTGTTCCATCATCCCTCCCCCGCCCGTTTCCACAGATCCCGGCTGTCAAATGTTCCGGCGCCGGCAGCCACGACAAAAATCAGCGCGAAAAAAGCGTACAACGAGGTTCCCGGAATCACCGTCACCATTTTCACCAGCTTGACCACGGACACCAGGATGCCCAGCATATATACCTCCATCATCCCCCAGGGCCTGATGACTTCCAGGAAATGCATCAGGGGGATCATTTTCCAGGGTCGACGGTTCAGTGTTAACGGAAAAAGGATATGGAGTTTGACCAGCAGTTCACAAAGAGGAAACAGAACGGTGGTAAAAAGCACCAGTAAAGCGACCGCGCCATAACCTCCTTCATACAGGGCGCGGACACCACCCAGCAGCGTGGTGGCCTGATAGATGCCTTCTTTCTTTATCGCCAGCAGGGGGTAGACATTGGCGATAACAAACAGTGTCAGTCCCGTCACTGTCAGGGCCAGGCTGCGGTTCAGGCTGTCAGGCTTGCGGCTGAACAGGACGCTGCCGCAGCGACGGCACACGGCGGAGCGGCCCTCGGGAACGGGACCGACGTGATTGACCAGATCGCATTCATGACAGGCCAGAAACTGCCCCTGGTTGATCTGATGATTGTTCCTGTGTGCTGTTATGCTTTTCATGCCGCCGCCGGCGTTATTGACGTTGCTGCAGGATACCGTCGTGACTGGCAGGAAACCGGTTTTCAGACTGCGTTAGCCGCGGTTACCCCGTATTTCCCGTGTTGTTATTATCATTTTCCCGGCGATATTGACAAGTTAATTAAATGTTAGCGTCGATAAGAAAAAAACAAGGCCCGGCCTACGACTCATCCTGGCGGGCCAGGAACACTTTGAACTCAAGATCGTAAATATAAAGCAGGACCATGGTGATACCGAACACCAGCGGTCCGTAAAGGATCCCGGTCAGGCCGAAATAGCTGATCCCCCCCAGGATGGAGAAAAAAATCAGCACGGTACTCATGCCGGCACCGCCGCTCATGAACAGGGGGCGGACGAGATTGTCGATCATGCCGACGACAAGAACGCACCATAGGGTCATGAACAGAGCATACCCCCAGTGTCCGGAAACCAGCAGAAATCCGGCCGCCGGTACCCAGACCAGGGCTGTTCCCACGACCGGAATCAGCGAGGCAAAGGCCATGACCGCTCCCCAGAAAAATCCGGGCAGCCCGCAGATCGCGAAGGCCGTTCCGCCGGCGGCCCCCTGGGCCAGGGCGGTCACCAGGCTGCCCAATAAGGCCGAACGGGCCACGTCCTTGATTTTATTGGCCAGTATCTTTTCATGTTCGGTCGACAGCGGGATCAGGTGAAGGACATAATCGATAATCCGCTTTCGATCCTTGACCGCGAAAAAAAAGACAAACACCATGATGAAAAATTTACCGGCCGCCAGAGAAATATTGCCGATGAAATAACCGCCCTTGCTGACCAGCCATTTACCCGCCGACGAAGACACCTGCATGGCCGCGGATCCCAGATCGATGTTTTCCAGAATATTGCCCGGCAGATACTGGTTGGCCAGGGCCATCACCCGGGTAATCAGCGGGCTGTCCATGACCCGGTTCAGATTGCCCGCCGCGATCCAGTGTTGAATAGCGCTGACGGAATGGATACCCTGCCGGATGACCAGAGACAGAAGAATCACCGCCGGCACGACGATCACTATAATCAACAGAAAGCAGGAGGCCAGCGCCGCCAGATTCTCTTTCCCCCGGAATCGTTTCAGCAGCCAGGTGTTGACCGGACTGGTCAAGGCCGCCAGAATCAGGGCGATGATCACCGGGTCGATATACGGTTTCATGATCTGCCAGCAGAAAAACAGCGCCACCACGATAAGAAAAACCAGAAAATAGTGACCGATGTTGAACTGCCTGATCGGGTTAGGCGCATCCGTCATAAAAACCCTCCTCTTTAATAATAACGGCACGGTCCGGCTGTTCCGGGGTACGGTGCCGGGCACATCGATTTTCTCCCGGAGATCGGGACGGAGTATTGATGAGTGTGCATATCACATTATATTTATTGACACAATAACGACCTTTTGATACCAGATAACAGATCACGGAACAATCCCCGAACTATTATGATTAAGGCGACGTTGACGCAATGAACAAAGAAGACGACATCCATGCGCTCCAGACGGATCTGCTTGACCTGCTGGCCAATCACCTGACGCCCGCCGCCATCCGTTACGGTTACAGCGACACTCCGCTGGAAAGCAATATCAAATGGCGCCCGCTTATCCTGATCATCGGCAATTACTCATCGGGGAAATCCACGCTCATCAACGACTTCATCGGCGCCGAAATCCAGGCCACCGGACAGGCGCCTACGGACGATTCCTTTACCGTTCTCACTTATGATGACTCCATCCCGGCGGATAAGGACATCCGCGTCACCGAACAGCGAGACGGCAACTACCTTCTGTCCGATCCGGAATTTCCTTTTGAATCCCTGAAGAAACACGGCCAGCAGTTCGCCTCGCATTTCTGCCTGAAAAAAATTAATGCCTCGTTTCTGAAAAGTTTCGCGATCATCGACACACCCGGCATGCTGGACAGCATCACCAAGCGCGACCGGGGATACGATTATCTGCAGGTCGTCGGAGATATCGCCCACATGGCCGACCTGGTGCTGGTTCTGTTCGATCCGCACAAGGCCGGAACGGTCCGGGAAGCGCACATCAGTCTCCGCGACACGCTGCCGGTGTATACGTTTGAAAACCGGGTGTTGTATGTCCTCAACCGGATCGACGAATGCTCCTCCCTGGTGGATTTGCTGCGGGTTTACGGCACCCTGTGCTGGAACCTGTCCCAGATCACCGGCCGCAAGGACATTCCCCCCATCCGGCTGACCTACTCGCAACGGGCCGCCGAACAGGCCAAAACCCTCCAGACCGGGGCCTCGGAGTACCTGCATCATCTCAACAACCAGCGGGAAGAATTGAAAACGGCCCTGATGCAGGCGCCCCAGTACCACCTGGACAACCTGGCCACTTTTCTGGAGACCCACAGCAACCGACTGGCCCACCTTCTGGAAGCGCTGCTTTCCTACCGGCAAAAACGACGGGGGGCCTTCTTCCGCTTTCTGATGACCGGCCTGATGATCAGCCTGCCGGCTGCCGGCGCCGCCGCCCTGCTCTTGACGACCAGCGGTCTGCCGGCCACGCCCGATATGCTCTATCTGGCCGGCGGGATAACCGGCGTCGCCTTCTTTACCCTGTGGATCTCCTTCATCCGGAAGTACTATATGTCACGTTTTCACCGGCAGCAGATGAAAAACGCGGATGAACTCACCTCCCTGGAAAACCAGAAGAGGAAAGAGACCTGGCAGTTTGTCAAGGTGACGGTTCTGGATTATCTGAAAAAAACCGGCGGGGTGTTTTCACTCTGGACGGTCAAACAGGAATACGCCGCCATTAATGACATCGCCGGCCATGAGACCAAAGGCATCCGCGAAGCGCTGAACGAAATCAATGCGGCCAAAAGAGACCGGTCGCCCGGTTCCGCGCTCTCCTATCGGCAATCTTCTTACCAGCAAAGCGGCGACGATGTTTGAGCCACTTCCGTCCGGCGTCTCCACCCATCCGTGATGACCATGATACCGGAAATCCCCGCTCTGGGAAAAACAGCGATAACCTTCGCGGTCGTCATTTTCGCCATCCGCCGGAACATCTCCCTGGCCAACGCCTTCATGGCCGGCGCCGTTCTTCTGGCCGTCCTCTTCCAGCTGTCTTTTACCGGCACGGCCGCGGCCTTCTTCGACTGCTTCACCGATTCCCGGACGGTGGCGCTCTGCCTGGTCGTAGCCCTCATTCTGACGTTAAGCAACAGCCTGGAGCAATCCGGTCAGTTGAAACGCTTGCTGTTCGCCTTCCGGGGTCTGATCAAAAACCCGAAGCTGAACCTGGCGGTGTTCCCGGCGATTATCGGGCTCCTGCCCATGCCCGGCGGATCGATCTTTTCCGCCCCCATGGTCAAGGACATCGGCGGCCGGTCCGATCTGCCGCCCGGTCATTTGAGCTACATCAATTACTGGTTCCGCCATATCTGGGAATACTGGTGGCCTATGTATCCCGGCGTTATTCTGGCGACCATGCTGGCCGAAATTCATCTGGCCCGGTTCGTCGCCATGATGCTCCCGTTCACCCTGGTCGTTGTTTTTATCGGCTGGGTGCCGGTTGAAAAAGACCGGCTTCCGCCAGCCGCTCCCGGGGCTGCCGACGGGAAAAAAATCGGCCCGTTTCTGAAGGAAATAAGCCCCATTCTGCTGGTCGTCGCGGCCGGTATGTTCCTGGGCTGGATCTTTTCCCGCCTGGACCAGGACGTTGCCGCGGCAAAAGAAGCGGGCCTGATCGTATCCCTGTGCGCCGGAAACTGGCTGGTCTGGCGAAGCAACCGCATGCCGCCGGGAGAAGTGTGGCGGATCATGACGCATCCGAATGTCTATCAGATGGTTTATATGATGGCCGCCATCCTGCTTTTCAAGAAAATACTCGAGGACAGCGGCGCGGTCGCGGCTGTCTGCGCCGAACTGATCAGCCTGCAAATTCCGCTGGTACTGGTCTGGGCCATCCTGCCGTTTCTGGTCGGTCTGCTGACCGGTATCACCGTCGCTTTTGTCGGCAGTTCCTTCCCCATCCTGATCACCCTGACCGCCGCCCGGGGGCAGACAGAGATGATGATGCCCTGTGTAATGCTGGCGCTCACCTGCGGCTTTGCGGGCGTACTCCTGTCACCGGTCCATCTGTGTCTGCTGGTGTCCAACCATTTTTTCGAGGCGACCCTCCATTCCGTATACCGATTGCTGTGGCTCCCCTGCCTGTGCCTGGTGGGGTGCGCCTTCGGTTACTTCACGCTCCTGATAAAAATTCTGGGATAAATCAATCGGAGATCGAGGCCGGACGTCAGACCAGGTTTTTGATGTGATCGTAAATCAACTGGCTGGTGCAGACTTCATAGTATTTTTCCGAAGACATTCCTTCCAGACGGAACGTCTCGGGATGGATTTTGGGGATCATCGCCTCCCGGACGATAATCCGCTGATACTGACCGGACTGGGTGGGGAAAATACCGGTATAGACGCTGATCTTTCCCTTGCTCACTTCCGGTATGCTCAGGACCAGTTGTTTCAAGTCGATTTCCCGGGACAATTTTTTGAAGGCGAAGCCGTCCAGTTCGATGCCGTTGACATTATACCGGAGATATTTGGCGTCTTCAGCGGCGCCTCCCGCCAGAGACGACATGAAGACAAACAGGTTGAAGATGTCGGTCTTCTTCTCCAGATATTTGCGAAGTCCTTTATGGCAGCTGGAGAGACGGTCAGCCCGGTTGATGGCCCAGGAGATCATGATCCGGTTGTCGCCGTCAAAAAGAAAAGTGGGCGGCGAGTCCAGAAAACAGATGCCGATTCCCTGTTCCAGCACCGGCAGCTGGTGCTGCCGGCTCTTTTCATTATATTGTTTCACGATCCGCAGGATGCGAATCGCCAGCCCGCAGGCTCTGGCCACGGCGTACCATCCTTCGGGCGTGTTCTCCTTTTCGACAATGGAAAGGATCAGCGCGTCACCTTCGATAAACACCTTGGTGGCGTTATAGTCCGGAAGAATTTCATTGATGGGGTCAAAAAAATTCAGGCTGAAATAAGAGGCCGGGTTCAGTTTCTTTTCAGTCAGCTGACTGGTAATCTCCGTCGAGCCCCTAACGTCGGCTTTAATAATCACATGGTTTCGGATGGGCCGGCTTTCAGGGGCCTGCTCTTCCGGGCGGAGAAATTCATACAGGGTGCGATTAACGCGGGAAAGATTGATCCGTTTGTCGTCATTAAGGAGGTTGACCCACTGCAGGTTTTCAGAAATCAGCGAAAAATTACAAAAATCCCGATGGAAAGTGGCAAAGCCCCGCAGAAACGACAACAGGTAATCCAGCCGTTTTGACTTCCTGACGACCCGGTACCACCGGGCCGCCCGCAAAAGCGGTTTGATCGACACATTGTAACCGGACCGGCTTTTTAACCGCTTCAGCTTTTCCAGAATTTTTTTCCGCTCCCCCTTGCTGACGAAAAAATTGAGAACATCATGAGGAAGCAGGGGGGGGCAGTAACCGGAAAGGATGGGCTGCATGCCGTAAAAAGCCATGATCGGATCCAGCAGTCCGGCCCGGCGGCAGCTTTCATAAAAATCGATAAGCCGCTGTTTCTGGGCCATTGATATTTTCCTTATCCGATCCCCGTCCTCTTCAGAGGGTTTTCCCCTATTCTTTTTTTCCCAGCGCTCCATGGTCCCGGAATAATCGAACAGCAAGTCGATATTGGTCACACAGCACAGGATGGCGTCCAGTTCCCGATCCATTTCAGCGCTGATTTCCTGTTCGCCGATGATGGTTGGCGTCTGATCTGACGGCTGGTCGGGCCGACCCGTCGACGGCGGCGCCGCGGCATTCTGCTCCCGTGGAAGCGTCCTCGCCAGAAACTGCTTTAGCATGGCCAGCAGCGCGTCATAGCGAAGCGGGTCCCCCGTGCGATGGCCCAGCAGAACATATTCCCTGAGCATGAAAAAATCATTTATGGCGCCGTTGACGAACAGCACGGGGTTGAAAAAAAACTCCCTGGGAACGGAAAAGCTGTCGCCGAAATTGGCGATATAACTTTTATGGATATCCCGCTCCCAGGATTCCAGAATATTTTTCATCAGTTCTCTGGCCACGCGGCTGCTGATCCGAAGCCGGTTCTGCTGCAACAGTCCCAATTCTTCCTTGGCCAGGAACAGGTAATTAAGATCATGAGAATGGCTGACCTCGTGTTTCCGTATTTGCTGTCGATAGTGCTGGACCAGGTTTCCGAACTGCGTCTGGATTATTTCCCGGCACATCTGGGTAATCGCCGCCTGAGCCAGGGAAACGATCTGCAGCTCGTGCGACTGTTTCGCCCGGTTAACCGCGCTCAACATGACTTCCGCAAAAAATTTCTGGAATTCGCTCCAGTCCGTGTCGATCTTCAGCGCCTTCTGCCCAATCAGGCGGCCGCCGAGGGCCTTTACCTCGGCCGTGATCAGACTATCGACCAGTTGAGTGGTAATATTGCGAAAAGAAAGACTGATATTGACGTCATAGCGGACATTATCAACGCCGGGCAGGAGCTTATCCAGGCTGAACTGAACCTGATAAAATTGAAGCGGGCCGTTCTCATCCAGAATCCGCCTAATGTATGTTCCCAGAGCCGCCATTAAACCGCTGCCTATTGATTTTTGTCGATGAGCAAACCCGGAAATATCGGGGAATGATTCTCGACGATATTTCTCATATCTATATATATAGCGGATATATAACCATCAATGCCACAAAAAAAAACGATCGAGGAATAATCATGTCAACAGCTTGCGAACGGTTTCGTTTATTACCTGCCCTATCACTTTTTTGCGTTAAAGGGTTGACATGCACAAATTCATACCATATGTTCAAAAAAATACAAAAAGACAGATCAACAATCCGTCATCCAGCGGTCTGGAAAGCTGGGGGCCTTTTTATCCGGATGACGTAAATCGGGTTGAGACAGTCAGTTTTGAAACCCTTGATAAAAAAACAAATCAGTTTTCTCTTATTCAACGAAGCGGACTACTCCACCAGACAGTTCGCCGCTTCCCGGGGTGTTTTGTTGCTGGCGGTGATGTCTATCCTGGCCATGGTCTGCCTGACCGGCTTTGCCGCTGTCCGTTGTAATGACCTGCGCCAGACGATAACGGCTGCCGCACTAATGGAAGAGGCCAGTCGGGACCAGCGGCAACGCGCTGCCTTGCAGGGTCGCCAGATTGACCTGCTGAATGAAAAAATAGCCGGCCTGACGGAAAAAATCGAACATTTGCGTTCACTGAAGATGGAAATATGCCGGATAGGACGGATCGAACAGGCTATCGACAATGAAAATCTTTTCGGGGTTGGGGGATCCCGGATTGATGATACATCTTCCGCGGCAGGTGAAGAACAGCCGGCCGGCCCCCCGGCCAAAGGCGGCGGACCGGAGTCCACAGTGGAACCAGTCGCTTTGGACGTCCTTCTCTCCGATCCCCCGGCCACTTCCGAATCGGCTTTTCTTTTGAGTCCGTCTGATTTTCATATCAACCCCATTGCCTGTATTCCCTCCTCCCTGCCCCTGAATGGCGCCGTATCCAAAACACCGCGCTCACCCCGGCAACCGGTCGCTGCCGGAGGCGGGCTCCATCGCGGCATCATGCTGGAGACCGTCCAGGGAGATGAAATCCTGGCTCCCGCCAATGGTATTGTTTCCTTTGTCGATGACAACAACAGTAACGGAAATACCATCGTTATTGATCACGGCCATGGGATCATCGCCCGGTACACCGGTCTGACGAGTGCCGCCAGGGAGACGGGATCTCTTGTCCTGAAAGGAGAAGTCATCGGCCTTGCGGAAAAGAGCCTTTCGGAAAAATCATCACGGTTTTATTACGAAATTATGGTCGATGGGCTGCCGGTTCATCCGGAAAAACTGATCGCCCATACTGCCTTCCTGCCTTAACTTTCCGTTTGGTCATCGCTTCTTCCTTCAGGCCGGCACTTAAGCACAATTTCAACTTGACAGGTTTTCCCGGATCACGTAAAAAAGAATAAAATTGCGATAGTAGCCTGCTACATGAAAAGGCTGACCGCATGATAAACAGACCGGAATTTGTATGAGCACCGGTGTGACGCAAAAGGAAGACTGCATATGATTCGAAAAATTCTGATTGTCGACGATTCTCCGGTTGCCCGCAAAATGCTGAAAAATTCTATTCCCAAAAACAAGGGATACGAAATTTTCGAAGCCACGGACGGGCAGGACGGCATAAAAAAATTTCAGATGTTGAAACCGGATGTCGTCTTTATGGACCTGACGATGCCCGGGGTCGACGGTTACCAGGCGCTCGAGGAAATCCGGAGTTTTGACAGCAAGGCCATGGTGATCGTCACGACCGCTGATGTCCAGCCGAAATCCATATCGAGCGTGATGGAAAGAGGCGCCTTTACTCTTTTAAAAAAGCCGGCCAAGGCGAACATTATTGAAGACGCACTGAATAAAGCAGAGTTAGCGATAAAGGAAAATAATGGATAATCGTTCCGGCAACAGCGCTGTCCCCCTTTTCTCCGGTGAGGAAAAAGACATCCTCCAGGAAGTAATGAATATCGCCTTTGGAAATGCCACCGCGGATCTTGCCGAGTTAATCGATATTCACACGGTTTTAAGCGTTCCGGACGTGCGGCTGATCGACATTGACAAATTGACGGACTACCTGGGCGAGTCCATTCCTCAAAATCAGACCAACAGTGTCGCCGGTCAGAAATTCTGGGGGGATTTCAACGGTTCCGGGTTGCTGTTTCTGCCCAGCGGTTCCGAACGGGTTTTAAGCCAGTATTTCAGCCAGTCCCGGTCAGATCAGGATGACGACGATTGTCGCGCCCTTGACGACAATATTAAAAGTGGTCTGCTGCTGGAAATCAGCAATATTCTAATCGGCGCCTGCGTCGGTAAAATCTCCGACCTGCTCAACACCATGGTGTCATACACTCCGCCGGAATTATTGAGTCTGGAAAAAACCGATTATTCCTTCCTGCTGAAACATTTTAACAATGAACAACGGGCCATCGTGATGAAAACGCTTTTCCAGTTTGATGAGCAGGACATCAATGGTCTGTTGCTGATCATGACCAATGATCAATCCATTGACTGGCTGAAAAAGGCGTTACACGCGTTTATCAGCGCCTACGAGGACTGATCCGGCTCATCTGCTCTGAAGGATATCCATTAAATCAATTCTTCTGAGGTGCCGCGGTTCGTCCGTGAATTCAGTTCCCAGCCACGTGTCGATAATGGCCATGTTGTCCTGCAGCGAGACTTTCCGGCCGGACAGGCAGAGGATATTGGCGTCATTGTGCTGCCGGCTGAGTTCCGCCATTTCCACGGTGGTACAGAGAGCGGCGCGCACCCCCAGAAAACGGTTGGCCATCATGGACATTCCCAGTCCGGTCCCGCAGATCAGGATTCCCCGCCGGCAGTCGCCGCAGGACACCCCGGCCCCTACCCGGTGGGCGTAAACGGGATAATCGACCGGGCTTTCATCTTCCGGCCCCATATCGTCAACGGTCCATTCCGGGTATTTTCGCCCCAGGTAATCGATGATATCCTGTTTCATGGGAAAGCCGGCATGATCACTCGCAATCCAAATATTCATTACGTCCTCCTGTTTTTTATAAACGGCTTTTTATTTTTACCGCCGGGACTGATTTTCAATCTTCCGCTTCCGGGAAACCGGACAGGCGTTCATCCAGCTGAACGCCGAATGTATTCAACGCCATCGAAACCATATTATACTGGCCCACGGTAAACACCAGGTCGATCAGTTGTTTCGTATCGTAGTAAGCGGACAGGCGGCTCCAGGTCTGATCGCTGATAAAGGCGTCCCCATGCAATTCGTCCACCGCCCGGATCAGCGCCGACTCCAGCTCCGTCCAACCTTCCGCCTGATCCCCCCGGGTAATCCTGATGATATCCTCTTCCGTCAGGCCGCACCGCCGGCCGATCCGGGCATGCTGACCCCACTCGTATTCGGACCGGCAGAGCCACCCGATTCTCAAGATGACGATTTCCCGATCCCGGGCCGGCAGTGTCGATCCGGTGAGAATATAACTGCCGAAAACAATAAAATGTCTGAACAGGGCGGGATTCCGGGCAAAGGTGGTAAACACGTTGTCCGGCCGTTTTCCGTCCTTTGCTTTTGAAAAGCCCAGCAGGGTTCGGGTCTCTTCATCCAGCCCTTCAAATTCCGCCGGATGGACCCTCGGTTCCGATAACCTCATGACGCACCTCGCCTGGGGGGCTGCACGCCCCTGACCTGGAAAAATTTCCGCCTCGAATATGCCCGACTTCAAAGTTTATAGGCAATAAGCCCTGCGACTGTCAAAGGTTTTTATCCCGGCGGCCAAATTCAATCGCCGGTTGTCCCGTCATGCCGGGGATGATGTGAAGGCTTGTTTACGAACGACGCTCATGATATCATCATTTTAAACAATAACGGACGGGGCGGATAATAATGATTGAAAAAAGAAAACATGTCCGGATTGACATGATCAATCCATCCGAAGTACGGATGTACAACGACAATATCATGGCCGGTGAAGGAAAAGGCAGAACGCTGAATATTTCCAGAGGCGGCGTCCTGCTGGAGACGCCTTTCGCGATTGAAATGGGCCAGAGTCTGGCTCTGGTCATGACCCTGGAGAAGGAATTTGTCTATATCAGCGGCCGGGTTGTGCATACGCGATGCGAAGACGAGCATTGTCACAAGACCGGAGTGGAATTTCTGTCCGTTGACGACAGGGGGTTGATCCTTCTTGATAAATACATCGCGCTCTTCATGAAGGACCGGATGAAAGCCGGGGATTAAGGGGGGCCGCCTTACGCCTCCGGCGTTTTTCCTAAGGCCTTTTCCAGCGCCTGGGAATGGACGTCGGCGGCAAGATGAACCGGGCTCTTGCCGATGAGCGGATCCCACCCGGCGGGATTGGCCGTGCAGAAAAACTGGGTTTCCAGCCCCATCCGGACGAGGGCTTCGTCCGGAGAAAGGCCCCTGATCCGCTCCGCCGCTTTCCAGGTAGCGCCGCAGGGCGCTCCGCGCTTGACGATGACTTCCTGAATAACACCGTCTTCGATGGTCACTTCAAAAACCGGCGCGCCGAAACAACGGCCGTACTCTCCCAGCTTGACCTGCCGGGGGAGCGCGCAGCAGATCGGCGGTGTGTGGACGCCTTTGCCGGCCGATTTCTTTCCGGAAGCGACGACGGGAATACCCAGCTCCCGACAGATACCGGCCAGGTCCTGAGACAGGTCCGGATGAATCAGATAATCCAGAACCAGGTCGGCGCAGATTTCCCTGGGGAAAAGGCTGCGGCTGTCCTCGATGACCGTCGGCAGATCATCGCGGATGGAAACCACATCCAGGAGAAACCGTCCCCGGCCATATTCACGAATCCCGGCGATCTTGCTCTCTCCCCTTCCCCGCTGCTGAAACACCATGATCCGCTGGCCCTCGCCTTTGCCGCAACCGGCCGCGAGGCACGCCGTTCGGCCTATGTCCTGACTTTCCGTCATCGTTTCACCACCTGGCATAATGATCCTCCGCCCAGCCGGGGCATTTTTCCAACCGGATGTCGCCGGTTTCCGGATCGGTCAGCCGACCTGAAAAAAAACCCAGGAATTGGGTAAACCGTGAGGCCACAAGCCACGCATTGAGATGTTCTTGCCGGAATGAAGCAGGGGCAAAGGACAGCGAAACCCTGCCGTCGGCGGATGTTATGCGCCACGGATCATCCCAGCTCCGGGGGTTCCGGCGGAATTTGACATTATCGACCTTGATTCGCCTGCCGTCTATCCAGAAAACATTTTCCGTGGCTTCGGTTTCATTCACCCCGCAGGAGAAATTCATTCCGAACCGCCGTCCTCCCGGAAGAATTGCGGTTGCGGCCGCCCAGTTCCAGAAGGTCTGTCTCCTGAAATAACCCGCCGACCAGTCCGTAATGGCCGTACTGTCCGCGGCAGACAGATGAAAGGTCTTGCCGTTGATGGCGAGCGCCCCTGAAACAGAAATCGGGGCCGTCTTCTGAGTATAGGTCCAGCCGTTGTATCCCGTGCGGGTACAGATCCGCAGGGGGCTGGTCTGGTCACGGTTCAAAACGGCATCCAGTTCGGCCTCCCGGCATTTTACCTGGACGCGATCACACGCGATACGGATACGCAGACCGGAGGATTGAAAAATTGCCTCCTGGCCCTTGTCCGGGCGGGGGGAAATGGAGGCCGCAAAAGGCAGGGTGGTTGATTTTCTTTCCTTAAGAGAGCCGTCGGCTTTATCAAATACATAAAAAAAAGCGTTGGCGGCGTACTTCAAGTCAACGACCGCCACCCCGATCATCAGTTCCGGGCAATTTATACCGGCAAAAGAGAACTGCTTGAACAGCATTTTCCGTAAAAAAACCGGACGGCGTCTGCCTGACGGCGTTGCCAGGGGAAAATCCATATGGTTAATCAAATCGACGGGCTCATCAATCAGCCCGAAGTCGATCCGGCCATACGGGTCCACCAGTTTTTCCATTATTGACCTGCTCCTTATCCGCTTATATCTTCTTTACATCTACAACGGCCTTATCCTCATGGCAAGGGAAAAAGCAAGCCGCCGGACCGGGGTAAACAGCGGTTGGCGGACACTTTCCGGCGCGGGCGATATTTTTTCCCAAGGGGGGTTGGCATAACCAGGCAAATATCCGGGCTTGAATTTAACCTTGATTATTCTCAATATTATTGTATAATAACTTTTTAAAATTAAATCCTTGGGCGGTCGTCCCGATCGAAACCGATAAAAGAGGGTTGCATGAAAAAAATCCTGGCAGTGAACATTGATGCCGTAAACCTGAATATTCTTTCCTCCCTGTTGATGGAACAGACCCCTGATTTTGAAATCCTCACTTCAAAAAAAATCGGGGAAATAGACGCCATTATCAAAAAACTGGCGTCGGATGTCATTGTCGTCGATCTGGAAAACCCCTCGCCCCAGGATCTGAAAACGCTCGGCATCATCTCCAGAAACCACCCAAAACTTCCGCTGATCCTCATGACCGCCTTTGAAACGGGAGAAATTGAATCAGCCGTCAAATCCATCGGAACGGCCCGGTATTTTCTAAAACCGGTTGATTTTAACAAACTGGCCGAGCTGGTCGGAGAGAAAATTAAACGCAACGTCGGGGGTGAAATTCACGGCATCAGCCTGACCTCCTTTCTGCAGATGTCGGAAATGGAGAAAACCTCCTGCACGCTGAAAATCAACGCCGACCAGAAAACAGGTTCTTTGTTCCTGGTCAAAGGCGCTCTGATCGCCGCCGAATCCGGTGAACTGACGGGCGAGGAGGCGGTCTTTGACATCCTTTCCTGGAAAAACCCGACGATCGAGATCGATGACTCCCCGGTCAACCGGAAAAAAGAGATCGAGTCGCCGCTGATATCCCTGCTGATGGAAAGCGCCAGACGAAAGGACGAAAAGAAAAGCAAAGCGAAAAAACCGGCCCACCCTGCCGCTGACGCGCCCAGAAAAAAGATAAAAAAGGCGCCCGATGTTCAACTCGCGGCGGAAACGCCGAAAACCGAACCGGTTGCCACGGCGGCAATTGAACCGCAGGTCCCTGAAGCGGAAGCCGTTCCTGAAACGGAAGAAGAACTTCTGGCCGAAGGCAAATTTACGGACGCCAGTAAAATACTAAAACGCAAACGGCTGCTTTCACAGGCTCTCAAAGCCGGTGCCGCCGTGGCCATTATCGTCATGGTGGCCGGCCTGTGGCAATATGCCGCCAGCCCGGGTCTGGCCAAAAGAAAACTCAACAAAGCCATGGCCGCGGCCAAAGCCGCCCCGTCGGCGGAGGAATCTATCGCCATCCTGGACGCCTACCTGCAATCCGGGCCGGATGCGCCGTATGCGCTTCAGGCACAGACGCTCAAACAGACGCTCTCCGGGCAAAAGGAGGTTGAGGAGCTTGAGAAAGTCGCGCAGGCCGTCAGCCAGCTGCCACTTGATGAAAAGTTTATCAAAGCGGCCGAAAACCAGTATCGGCAGTTTCTCAAGCAGTTTCCGGACAGCCGGTTCAAAGAAGAGGTCAACCGCCGCATCAGCGAAATTCCGGCCATGGTGGATGACGCCGAATACGCCCGGCTGAAAAGCATACCGGGGAATCATTACAGTGAAAGGCTTCTGGCGTATCAGTCCTATCTGACCAACCACCCGGACAGCACCAACGCGGCCAGTGTGCAAGCCATGATGAACAACCTGGGAGAAGCCTTCTATGAACATATCCATGCCGAAAAAACGGTCTGCGATCAGGAAAAAAACTGGCAGCGATGCATCCAGCTCTGCCAGTATTTTTTGGATAATTGCACGCAGGGCCATGCGCGCAGGGAGGACATCGCCGCCCTGCAGCGCGCCATGACCGCCCAGGCCGCCTATCTCAAAATCGCCGGGGAACTGGAAAAAGCGGATCCTTTTTCCCAGACGGCGGAAGCACTGCTGACGGATTACCTTAAGGCATATCCAGACTCGCCGGTCAGGGATACCGTGGAAGCCCAGCTGGACAGAATCGGCCAAAAGAAAAACCTGGAAAAAAGCTGGCAGCAGCTGGTCGAATATGCCAAGAACGACCGGAACGATATTTTTGACCGGGTGCAACGCATGGAGAGCTACCTGCAGGTGTGCCCCGAAAAACATGCCGCCGAAGCAAAAGCCCTCCATGCCTGGCTGATAAAGGAGAAAAACAAAAAGCAGCAGCAGATCAATCAGCAGGCCGAAAACGAACAGATACGCCGGCAACGGGAGGCTTTCATCGGACAGGAAAGAATCCGGATACGCAATCTTCTTAAACAGTCGGGCGGCAGGTTTTCAATCGTCACGGAGGACACCATCACCGACAATCAGACCGGCCTGACGTGGTGCATGTTCGATTCCTCGGTTCTGACCAGTCACTGTATCGATTATAAAAACGCGGAAGGCTACGTTCGCGGGCTCGCCACCGGTGGGTATCGTGACTGGCGTCTCCCCGACCCCAGCGAACTTCTCGTTTTATACAACGGCAATCCCCGTTTTCCCGTAACCAGTAGCGCCAAGTCATACTGGACGTCGGAGGTGTTCTCGGCGGCCTGGCAGGAAAAGGTCAATACGGTTATCCAGAAAGACACGGGCATCTGGGAAAAGCACGAAACCGATCTGAAAAAATGCGGCGCCGTCCGGGCGGTACGGCCATGATACGCCCCCCGGAGACACCTTCCCGCCAATCCTCTTGAAATTCAAGTTGAGCAATGCCTGTTTTCGAATACACAGCGATCAATGCCGGCGGTAAGAACGTAAACGGTATTATCGACGCGGACAACCTCTATGAAGCGCGAGAGAAGCTGCGGGCCACCAGCCTTTTTCCCACGGCTATCACCGAAGCCTACGATACCCGCCGGTCTCCCCGGAAACAAAAACAATTTTTGAACTTCGATTTTTTTTCCGGGGTTCGCGCCCGGGACCTGACATCGACAACCCGCCAGCTGGCCACACTGGTCGGCGCCGGGTTCCCTCTGGTTTCCGCCATTTACGCGCTGATTCCCCAGACAACCGCACTCCCCCTCAAACGAGTTCTGTCACGGATCAAGGATTCCATCGAAGAAGGCAACAGTTTCGCTGAAGCGCTGACGGAGTTTCCGGATATCTTCCCGTCCCTGTTCGTCAATATGGTCCGGGCGGGAGAGGCATCCGGAACGCTGGAAATCGTTCTGGAACGCCTGGCCGAAATCAACGAAAACCGGCAGGTCCAGAAAAACCGGATTATCTCCATCCTGGCGTATCCCGCCGTCATGACCGTGCTGGGCTTTGGTATTCTGACGTTCTTACTGGTATCAATCGTCCCGGAATTCATCTCCATTTTTTCCGACATGAAGCATGCCCTGCCGCTGCCGACGCGCATCATCCAGTTCATCAGCACCCAGCTGGCGTCTTACTGGTGGATCCTGCTGGTCGTTCTGATTGCCATTTATGCCGGTTTTAATCGCTTAAGAAAGACGGCCCGGGGGGGCTATCTCATCGACAAAACCGTTCTGCGCCTGCCCGGCATCAGCATTCTGGCCACGAAAATCGCCGTAGCCCGGTTCTCCCGCACGCTCGGATCGCTTCTGGAAAACGGCATTCCCATGCTGACGGCCCTGGACATTGTCAAGAATATCGTCGGCAACACGATCATCGCCGAGGCGGTCCAGAGCGCCGGTCAGCAGGTGGAAAAAGGAATGGGCCTCGGCATCAGCCTGGAAGAAGCCGGCGTCTTTCCGCCCCTGTCCGTGCAGATGATCAAGGTCGGGGAGCAGAGCGGAGATCTGGAGAAAATGCTGTTGAAAACAGCGGATGTTTTTGAGAATGAGGTCGAATCCACGCTGGTCGGCCTGACCTCCATCCTTCAGCCGCTGCTGGTGGTGTTTATGGGCGTGATCATCATGTTTATCGTTCTGGCCATCATTCTGCCGATTTTTGAAATGAACCAGATGGTCGGATAGCCTGGACAAAGGCTTCAGAACGGAACCCGCACACGGACCATGGCGCCGCCTTCCCGACCTGCGGGCGTCATATCAACCTGAATGTCCCGCAGATTGAGTAGGAACTCCCGGGAAAGGGCCCGGTTCCACTTATGCGCCGCCGTTACCGATCCGTAAATACTGCCCGCGTAAAAGCCGCTGCCCACCAGGCCGATCAAAGCGCCCAGTCCTTCCAGGTCATTATGAAAGGCCTCGCCGGCGGCATACGCCATGCCGCCGATAAACAGACAACTCATCAGGGCGTCATGATACCGGCCGCAGTACACATACCCGCCGCCGGGGAATACGGCCAGCGCTCCCGCCAGGCCCGGACGCTTCCGCCCGGCCAACGGAACCTGCTCCTTCAGCCGCCCGGTCAATTCACCCACCCGGTAAAGGGCCTGATGGCGATCGCTGATCCGGGCAAAAAACTCCCCGGCCCGGTTGACAGCCGCGGGATTCAGCAATGCCCCGGACTCGAGGCATAGCCAGCCGATATGGTACCAGACCCGATCGCGGATGTCAGCGTTATCGGTCGATTCCGCCAGTTCCCGCAACACAGCTTCAGCCAGTTCCATCCGGCCCAGTGTCTGATGGCAGCTGCTGGCCATGAAGCGCGCTTCAACGGCATACCGGTTGCCGGGCTCTTTTTTATATATGGCTTGGAAAAGCGGCAGGGCCTTCTCAAATTCCCGGGACCGGAAAAAAGCCAGGGCGAGCCGGAAGGCGGCATCATCGGTCTGAAAATGATCCGGGAAAAAAAAGAGAAACCGGCGGTATTCGGTTATGGCGGATTCGTATTCAGCCTGGTCGAAAAGGCTGTCGGCCAGATCGAGCTGCTGCTGCGCCGAAATGGTCAGCTCCTGTGATGAGCCGTTCGGCGGCAGAATGGCAGCGCAGAACAGAATGCCCATCAGGACCATTGCCGGGCTCATCATCCGGGCGCCGCAACCGGTTTTACCGGCCCCGCCAGAAATCATTGTTTTCCACCGGATCATAACACCGCCATCCGTTATCGGTCATTATCCGCGGGGCCGCTGACACCTCGTCCCTGCCGCAGCGCAGCAGCCGGTCGCAGGCCATGATCCATCCCATCATCAGCCCGTGCTTGCAGACAACATCCTGGCTGTATTGCGAACAGGAGGGATACATGGAGCACCGGTCGCCGTCAATGGGAGAAACGTGCCGGCGGAAAAAGCCAATCGCCGCGGGAACAAACCCGCCATCGGCCGGGGTGGCCGCATCGGATGGCGCTGGCGGCAACATAATTCTTTCCTCTCCTGCCGCCAAGGGTAAAGGCGACAACGGCAGGGAAATCACCACCACCAGCACCAGCCACAAGTACCACCTGCCGCCTGTCTTATTCATAATTGATGGCCTCTTGCCCCGCTGCATCGAGAAGACTTCATTGACAGGTCCTGTACCGGGCATCACCGCTGGGTGACGCGCAAGACCTCTTCGATACTGGTCACCCCTTCCACCACCTTGTCGATGCCGCTGTCCCGCAGGGTCTTCATGCCCTGCCGCACGGCCTCCGCCTCAATGCGGCCGGAATCATGCGTGGTCAGTATCAGGGTTTTGATCAGGTCATCCAGCACCATGATCTCGAAAATGGGCACCCTCCCGCTGTAGCCGGTATTCAGGCACTGGGCGCACCCTTTTTTCCGGTAAACAGGAACACCAACAAACGCCCGGGGCTCTCCGCCGATACTCCGGATGGTTTGCTCGTCCGGGATATACGATTCTTTGCAGTTCGGGCACAGCACCCGCACCAGCCGCTGGGCCAGTACGGCGATCACGGAGGAGGAGATCAGAAATGGCTCCACGCCGATATCCACCAGGCGGGTGATGGCGCTGGCCGAATCATTGGTGTGCAGGGTGGAAAACACCAGGTGTCCGGTCAGCGCCGACTGGACGGCGATCTCCGAGGTTTCCTTGTCCCGGATTTCTCCGACCAGAATGACGTCCGGATCCTGCCGGACGATGGAGCGCAGTCCGCGGGCAAAGGTCAGACCGATTTTCTGGTTCACCTGGATCTGGTTGATGCCGCTGATCTGGTACTCCACCGGATCTTCAATGGTGATGATATTGATATCCGGCGTATTGATGGAAGAAAGGGCCGCATAGAGAGTGGTTGTCTTGCCGCTGCCGGTGGGACCGGTGACCAGAATAATTCCGTTGGCATACCGGATCAGACGATACAGCAGATTGTATTCCTTTTCCGGCAGCCCGATTTCCTGAAGATGAAGCAGGGTGCCCGACTTGTTCAGCAGTCGCAGCACCAGCCGCTCTCCGGCGGTAATGGGAATGGACGACACCCGGATATCGATTTCCTGATTACCCGTCCTCACCTGCAGGCGGCCGTCCTGGGGCAGCCGCTTTTCCGCGATGTTCATATTGGCCATGACCTTGATGCGGGAGACCAGGGCCGGCTGAATTCTTTTGGGCGGCGTCAGAAAATCATACAAAATCCCGTCCACGCGGTAACGGATCTTGAAACTGTCCTGGTAGGCTTCCAGATGGATATCGCTGGCCTGAGCCTTGACCGCCTCGGAAACGATATGGTTGACCAGCCGGATGATCGGCGCCGAACTGGCGTCGTCCAGCAGGTCAGCCGTCCGGTCGATTTCGTCGAAAATATCGCCGGCGCTCTCCATGTCACGGACCAGGTCTTCGGCCGCTTCCCCGCCCTTGTCATATAAGCTGCTGATGGCCAGACGGATGGCGTCCCGGGTCGACAGCACCAGCGTATATTCCTCCACGCCAAGGATGCGGACGAAATCGGCAATGGGTTCCAGACTGGAAGGGTCATTGATGGCGATACGGCATCCCCGCCCCTGCGATAAATCATCCAGCGCCCTTTCGACAGGAACCAGCATATGGCGTTTTAAAAACTGGG
Source organism: Thermodesulfobacteriota bacterium (assembly GCA_040753795.1). Taxonomy (NCBI): domain Bacteria; kingdom Pseudomonadati; phylum Thermodesulfobacteriota; species Thermodesulfobacteriota bacterium. Next base: position 13,542 of record JBFMDX010000027.1, on the reverse strand, counting down.
CCGGCACCTTCTCGACAACATCGTTATGATTTTCCGCGGCCGGCAGATGTTCCAGAAACGGAATGCCGTAAAGCAGGCTTCTGGCGGCCAGAAGCTGGTGCTCCGTGAGAAGTTTCCGCTTGATCAACTGCCCGGCAAAATCCGCCCGTTCTCCCTCAAACAGCCGGTTCACCTTTTCCAGCTGTTGAGGCGGCAAATCCAGCCGGTCCTGTATTATCCGTAATAAACGATGGCTCATCAGTTTTCCGCTTAAGGCGTTTCTGCCGGGGGAGGGCTTTCCTGAGATTGCCCTTGTCCCGCCGGTTCTTCGCCGTTAGAGACTACCGCGTCTCCGCCGCCCGATTCTTCCATTCGCCCCCGGCCGGTTTCGGCTCCGGACTCGAAAGCCGTCGGGGATGCAGTGGATCGACGATCCAGAAATATATTTTTGATAACGTTCCCTTCTTCATCCGTTTCCTCGGCCGCGGCCTCTTCCGGGGCATCTCCGGCTCCGCTATTCTCTTCCGTAACGGTTCCGGCATCAGACGGTGCCCCGGCGGAGGCGCTACCGTCGTTTACCGCGTGATCATCTGATTCTTCTCCGCGGCCGCTTTCCGGCGGTAGCATTCCGCTCGTGTCGCCGGTTGCGTCGGAAGCGCCCGCCCCGTCACCGATACTTTTCTCCCCGCCCGCGGGGGATTTATCCGGGGAGGGGAAAAGGTTGAACTCACCACCGGTAACCGCTTCCATTTCCGTCTCTTTATCCTGCATGATCCTGTCCGCCTCACTGCGGTCCTTAATAACATGAGGCGTCAAGAAAACGAACAGGTTGGTGCGGTCTGTGGCGTCGTTGAGACTCTGGAACAGGTAGCCAAAAATGGGGATGTCCCCGAGGCAGGGCACCCGGTATTCCGACCTTGTCATGGTATCGTCAATCAGTCCGCCGATAACAATGGTATGATTGTCATGAACAATCACGTTGGTTTCGATGGTGCGCTTCAGGGTTGAAGGCTTATCGGAGTAAGTGACCGCCGACACCTGGTCCAGCCGGGTTACTTCCTGGGAAATGTCCATCCGGATCAGCCGGTTTTCATTGATCTGCGGTTTTATCTTCAGCTTGATGCCGATATCATTATACTCGTAATTATTGTAAGTTTCCGAAGCGTCCGTGGTGCCGGTCTTGGTCAGATAAGGGATGTTTTTCCCGACGGTGATGGATGCTTCCGTATTGTCAGTGGTCATGATCTGCGGGGTGGACAAAATATGAACATCCTTATCCCGCTTATACGCCTGGGCAATGGCGGCCACGCTGGGGAACATGACGCCGCCGATGTTAATCGCTTCGCTGAAAGCGCCCAGAGAAAGACCGGCCGGCAAGGTGGCCACGCCGGCATCGTTGACCATTCCGTAGATATTCGAATAGGCGGTGCCGGCGCCGCCGAATCCCCCGACGTAGGCGCCGTCCCGGTCATTGTAATGGGTCTCGCCCCCGGCCATCCACTCCACGCCCAGGATAAAGTCCTTGTTGACATTGACTTCGACGATCAGGCACTCGATATAAACCATGGACCGGGGGATATCCAGTTTTTCAATAATCTCCTTGAGCACCAGGAAATCATCCCGTTCCGCCATAATGATCAGGCTGTTGGTGGCCGGATCGGCGGTAATACTCACTTCTTTTGATATCACCGGCGTCTTCTTGGGACCGGCTTCTTTCTTCTCCCCCTCGCCGCCCTTGGGTAGATTCAGCAGAACCTCCGTCATCTCCTCGGCATCGGCGTTTTTCAGGAAAACCACGTGAATGCTTTCCTTGCCGGAAGGAACTTTCTTGTCCAGAATGGTAATCAGCTGCTTGATCTGCCGGGTTTCCGTTTCACTGGCCAGGAGCACGATGGAATTGGAGCGGTCATCGGCCACCATCCGGACGCCTTCATCCGCGCCTTTTGCTTTAGCCTGTTTGCTCTGAAACATGCTTTCCAGAATGGTCACCAGCTTGGTGGCATCGGAATACTCCAGGGGGGTCACCGAAACCTGCCGCCCGATACCGGTCACGTCGATGACGTGGAGGATGTTCATCAGGCGTTTAATATTGGAATGATAATCCGTGACGATAAGCATGTTGGTGGATGGATAAGCCAGAATGATACCGGCTTTGGAAACCAGGGGCACGAAAAGCTGTTTGACCTCGTTGGGGTCCCCGAACTTCAGCGGTATGATCTGGGTCACCACCTTGTCTTCCGCGCTTTCCGGCTCGATGCCGGCCAGGCCGGTTTCGACGCTTTTGCTGCGCGCGTCCATATCCTTGACGACCTTGATAATCGAACCGGACTGGACGGTGGTGTACCCGTGGACCTCCAGGACCGACTCAAAGACCTGGTAAGCCTCTTCCACGGATATCTTGGCCGGCGAGATGATCGTGATTTTTCCCTTGACCTGCTCGTCCACCACAAAATTCCTGCCGGTAAGTTCACTGATGAATTTAATGAAAACGGCCAGATCCACATCGTTAAAGTCAACGGACACCAGTCGATCGGCCTCGTTCCCGGCCGGAGAAGGCGGCACTGTTTCCACCGACCGGTCGGCTTCCACCGGCTGTTCACCGGCTGCCGGAAGCAGCAGACAGATCAGCAGGGCCAGAACGCATCCGGCCATCTTCCCCATTCGTTTTATTCTATCTGTCAACAAGATAACCTCCCGCCTTGTATGCCCGGTTTTACCGGACCGCATTCCGGCTGCACGTCTGTCCATCACCGGATGGTGTATTTGATGAAGCGACTTCGTTCCCCCCGCTTGATTTCCAGCATCAGTTCGGAAGCGGAGCTCAAGTTCCGATAGACTTCCATGCAGTCATCCACCGTATTAATTCGCCGGCTGTTGACGCCGACGATGATATCCTTGTCCTGAAGCCCCATATCCTTGAAAATCGACCCCGATGTTACATTATCCAGGCGCAGGCCGTCCGGCTTGCCGTCGGAAAAATGAGGGCGGACGCGAACGCTTCTCATCAGTTCATTGACGTTATTAAACGACTTCTCCACATCGGCCCGGTTGAGGGTAACACTGGTCACGTCCCCCCTCTCGCTGGCACGAAGATTATCTCTGTCCCCGAGTTTGCCTTCCGTCGACTTTCCGGTTTCCGATGTCGCGGCCGTCCGTTCCTCGGGTATTTCCAGCACTTCATCCCGACCGTCAATCGTCAGGACAACCTTCTTTCTCACAATCATTTTGATCCGGGCCTGGTCAATGGCATCGCCCACCCGGTAAAGCTTCTGGCTGCGGTCCTTGACCTGTTCGATGACCGCGAACGAATCCCTGTCCGAACCGGATATGGTGCCCAGCAGCCTCAAATCCAGGTCGGTTCTTTTCATGTTATCAAGGTCCAGGGTGCCGGCCGTTCCTCCGGTTTTTTCCCGGGCCTTGAAAATATTGCGTTGCGCGATAACGGAATATTCCCCCGGCTGGCGATTGACCGCTGTTTCCCGGGGGCGATCCTCCCTGGCGGATGAACCTTCCGCGGGCAGGATCGCTTCCATCCGGTTGAGGACAACCTTGTAAAAAAGGCCCACCCCCAGGTAGACGGCCAGGGTCAGCAGCAAAAAATTAACAACCGGCGCGATTTTTTTGACCATTATTTCAACACACCATCCGGCCGCAACGGGTATCCCCCCCGGCCACTGCGGTTTACGTTTATTGAAACCCGAACTGGGGAGACTGAATCGTCCCGGTCAGTTTGACCGGGATCCCCTTTCCGCCCTGTTCCTTTTTCATTAAAAGATCGATGGGCAGGGTCTTGCCGGCCTGTTTTAAAAACGACGCCTGCGGTCTTAAAAACCCCTTCAGATTCAGCACGCTCATCTGATAGGGTTGACGGACCAGAATGTCGCCGGAGAACTCACCCTCTATCTCCGGTCCCTTGACGGTACAGGCCTTGATCTCCATCCGCCGCCTTGTGGCCGACACATCCGCATCCACAACACTCAATCGCAGGGACTGAAAGTCCAGCACCGGCGCGGCCAGCGTCACGGTGATATCGGAAAACACGAGGTGCGATTCCGCCTGGACGTCATCCTTTTCGAATTTCGCTTTCAGGGTCCCGTTCATCCGGCCGGAAAAACGGTGCGTCGTCAGTCGCCTTAACCAGTCGACATTCTCAAGCGTCAGGTTCCCGGCCTGGAGGTCGGCCTCGGCCTCCCTGTCTTTCGTGATCCGGCACTTGCCGCTGATGACACCGCCATAAGCCCCGGCTTTAATGTAACAGACCGAAGACGATCCGAAAAGCGACCACAACCCCGGCCGCAACCGGATATAATCCGTGCGGGTTATCGGCTCCTTGTTATAAGACCAGGCCACGTCCCTGAAGTTTACCCCCGGAGGAAACACCAGGCCGACCCGGCCGATGCCGGCACCCAGCTGGGGATGAAGACGCTTGACCGCTCTCTGGGCGAAATCCCGCGCGGAATCCCCGGGGAAACGCCAGAAAAGCAACAGCAGCGCGACCGCCGTCAGATAAAACCCGTAAGCGATTTTTTTGCGCCGGCCGAATAAGGGCATGTCTTTATCTCGCCACATCATCAGTGTTTCCGGGCCTTCCATTTTCATCCCGCTATCGTGACCACCTGCATGACCGCGTCAACGCCGCCGATATCCTTCTCCTGCCGCGAAATGGAAACCCGCTTCACGAATACCATGCTGCGGGACGTCTCGATTTTATACATATAGGACACCAGATTCTCCAGGCTGACGGCTTCCATTTTCAGTTCCACCAGCGATAACCGGCTTTCCCCCTGTCCGGTTTCCTCGGTGGACGGCTTCATATAAGTAATATTCTCTTTTACGCCGGCTTCTCCGGCCAGCTGGTCAAGAAACGAAAACAGCGTGAAATTTTCCTCACGTCCCTGCGTCCCGGACAGGGAATCATTGACCCTGCGGCTGACGGAAACGACCTCTTTCTGGACAGTCAACATCTGTTGAAGCATTTCTTTTTTCTCGGCCAGTTTTTTCTCCAGGCGGGCCTGCTGGCCGGACAGGGGGACGATCACAAACCGGACCAGCAGGAAGACCACGACAAAAACGGCCCCGCAATTGACCAGGATCCGTTCCCGCCGGTTCAACCCGGCCATCATTGCGGAAAAACGCTGCCACCAGTCCTTAAGATTTTTCATGTTTTTCTCACCCGCCCCGTCTGCCTTTACTGCAACTCCAGACGCAGCTTGAAGCTGACACGCTTGTCCACCTTGCTCATGGTGGCGGAACTGATGTCGATTTTACTTAAAAAAACGCTCTTGCCGAACTCGCTTTTTAACGCGTCCACGGCATTAAACGAATCCGTGCTTCCGGAAAGGATCACATCGTCCGGACCGATCGACAGCTTTTCTATGATCACGTCATTGTCGGGAGGAACAAACCGGCTGATGTCGTTCAAAATATCGATACAGTAGGCCTTCCGGCTCATTTCCGCCGGCAGGCCGCTTTTGCCCTTGAGCCGGTCGAACTCCATCCGCATCTGAACCAGCGGTTCGTCCACCAGGGGGACGTCGGGAAAGCTTTCCCTGAAAATCGCCGCCATCCGGGCATCTACCGCCGCGATCCGGTCGCGCCCCGTTTTCAGATCATAGTAAAAACCGAATAAACCGATCGCCATCACCAGCGCCGCGATCAGCCCGGTACGGACCATGACATTACTGTATTGACGCCACTTCCCGGTAACCGCCAGTTCGTCTTTGCGAAAATTGATGACCGGCCGGCTGACCCGCTTGAGCAGGGCCAGGCAGAGAGCGATCTCACAGCCACCGGCTTCCCCGTTGACAGCGGCGGCACTTCCGGCCGGGGCCAGTCCGGCCAGGCCGGCCATATCCAGGGGACCGACGCTGATACCCGGGGCGGGGGCAACCGTCTCCTTCATCCCTGGAATCCGGTACAGAATGTCCGTCAGGAAAACCGTGCCCGGATGAAAGTCAGACGCCTGTCGTTCTTCGTCAGCGATAAGGATATGATTGAGGGTGTCGGCCACCGCTTTTGGCCGGATCTGATCCGCGTTTCCCGTCATCATCGTATGAACGAATCTGACCCCCCCTCCGGCAAAACCCCCGACCGTCAACCGCCGGGGGTCTCCATCGGCGAAAATCCCGTTGTCTTTATACGCCGATAGAACGGAAACGGCCGCAAAGGCCCGGGAGGTGATGATTTCCGGTTCGAGCCCCAGGGCGTTGAGTTTCCCGATGAACTCCCGCAACCGGGGCTTGAATGCTGCCGCGACAAAAAAGTCGGTGCCGCTATCGGACAGCCGTGAAGCGGCCGCCGGCTGGAAATCGATGATCGCGTCTTCAAGCGCGAACGGCAGCAGCGGTTCCAGTTCATAGGCGATCACCTTGGCGATTTTTTTCCGGTCCGAAAACGGCATGCTGATGATACGATAAAAAATGTCGTCATCAGGAAAAGAAACGACGCACAGCGCGTCCCGGAAATCCACCGTCTCCTGAATCCGGGCCAGGGCTTCGGCCAGACCGGGCCATTCACCGTTGCCGTCAAGGGGCACCCGTTCACAGGCCGCGACCCGTTGTTCTCCGCGGCCGAAGGTCACCACCGCCATGGATATGGCCTGGACGGAGAAGTCTACCCCGATGATTTTTACATCCATATTGCAGCGCCGTCGCCTAAAATATCCCGTTGTTGCCGTTCATGAGCCTTAACCCGGCTACCTAATAAGACAGGTATATATTATCATTCGGAATAACTCAATACCTGACAGACGATTTTACCAGACTCCGGATCCTTCAGCCGGCGGACCGCGGCGGTTCTCGTCATTTGAAGGTCATGCAGAGAAGCCGTCACCGCTATTTCGAAAAAATCGCTCCGGTTGGTGACAAGATTGGCGTTCATGGTAACCTCCTCGCACCCGGGAACATTTTTATACCAGTCCGGACGGCTCAAGTCATGAACGTATTTTTCATCGGACATTTCCGTTCGGTACTCGGCCAGTTCCGCTCCCAGGTGCGCGTCCTCCAGAGGCAGCAGCGCGGACAGCACGAAAAAAGGCGCGGTGTTGATGTTAATCCGGCCGTCAAAGGTAAACCCGTCGCGGCCGGCCGCTTCCGTCCGGCCGAAAACGGTCACGCAGTCGACCAGACTGTACCCGGCATGGGGGGTGCTGAAAACCTCGGGAGGAATCCCTTTGACCAGGGCCAGCTCGCTGATATCCATGACGGGACCGTTGCGACACGCGTAAGGGGGCGTCTGATCCAGATAATAATCCGATTCGGCGCCGTCCAGGCCGGTGGTGGCGTCATCATCGCCGGAATCGAGCCAGTCCTTGACGGCGTTGACAATGGGTATGGGTTCGATGTTACTGTCCTGGGCCTGGCTGATGCTGATCAGTTCAAAAAAGCGGAGCCACAGCATCCGCTGATTCTCGTTAAACTCCCGGCCTCCGGGAAAATCCACCAGGGCGTTCACCTGCAGCCGGCTCCTCAAATCGGTGATCTGAAGTCGCACCCGGCCCTCTTCAAAGGGAAACTCTCCGACGATTTCCGCCAGGGCCGTGGCGTCGGCCCACTGTTCCTGGAGCGAGTCGGTTTCGGTATTGTTCCGGTCGTCGATCAGAACCGCCTCACCGATACTGAATCCGGACTGGATCATATGCGACATGGTCACGCGGTCACGGAAAAGCGCCGCTGAAGCCACGGTTTCCCGTATATTCCGATTCATTTCCACGACAGCCGCCGTCAGCAGGGCCACGATCATCAGGGTAATAATCAGGGCCATGCCGTCGTTGCCGGAACCGGTGGCGATCCTTTTACAGCGCATGGGCGATCTTCTTTCTGTGAACGGGCAGCACGACCATGGTTTCAAAGGGAAGGATTCCATTAATTCCTTCCAGTTCAAGGCTGATGCGGACGGCGACCGGCGTGGCATACGAGAAGTCGCCGGAGTCGGAATCCCAGGCGTCATATTCCCGGCCTTCTTCGTCAAAACAGGCGACGCGGAAAGACTTGACGTGTCGGCATAAAACCGGTTCCATTTTTTCCTCATCCCTTTGGGAAAAACGATCCGGCCGGTCACCTCCCTGTAACGCCTCGTCCCGGCGCATGAGGACCTGATCGTCCTCACCGGTTTTTCTCAGGGAATAGGCAATGCGCCCGGTTCTGGCCGGGATTCCGCCGCCCATGGGCAGATGAGAAAAAGCGGTAAATTCCAGCCGGGACTCCTCGCATAAAAACCGGTCCGGGTCCGGATCATCATCAATGTCCGGGATTTTATAAGCCGGCGCCACTGGCACAAAAACGCACGTTAAATCCGTGGCCATCCGGTCCAGGCATATCCGCGCCTCCTCGAACAGGACGGTGTCTTCCTGCATCGCATCCGTCCGGGTCAGCAGAAACGACAATGATCCCATCAGAACGGAAACCAGCACGGCAAAAATCGAGAGCGCCACCATGATCTCGATGAGGGTAAATCCGGAAGTAGGACCAGCACCAGGTCGGGGCCATCGCCTTCCGCCGGGCTGAATGTCACTTGCGCAGAAAAACATAGCTCCTCATGGAAAATTTACGGCCATCATCGGCGGCGGATATGGTGACGTTGACCTGTTTCAAATCGGTCACCGCGTTTTTGAGGGTTTCAGAGGAAACATCCAGGGTGCTGACCTGCCAGCTGTAGCCCGGAAAATTTTCAAAAGATCCCGATCCGCCGGTTTCAGCCGGGATGATCCCGCCGCTGATTTCGGCCATTTTCTGCTGCGCCAGCAGGGGCGCGACTGTATAAAACCGGGCAACGCTTTCCGCCGCGATGGCCTGGGAGAAAAGCTTGTAGGCGGCGACAAAAACCGTGGCCACCACCGCCACGGCCACCATGATCTCCATCAGCGTAAACCCGTTCGCCCGGAGGCGGCTTTTGTCCCGGCCGTGGTTCATATCTCCTGCTCCCAGGGCTGACCGAAACGGATGTATCCGTCATACACGGTGACACCGGGCAGAAAGGGTTCCAGATACAGGGAAAAACGGTCATCTCCGTTCCGCGCGTGGATAATCGCGCGTTCACAATACCCTTTTTCTGAAAAGAGGATATCGACACTCTGGTCGGTGATCGCTTCCCCCTCCGGAAAAAGAACGCCGGTAATGTCAAGAGAGCCGCCGCAGGAAAACGGGGCCAGCGGTTTCCGTCGGTCGGATGGCTTGACCGTGTCCGGAATCGCCTCGGCGTCCGCTAAAGACGGTTGCTCGACCGGCGGCGGCGCCAGCGCTATGGGGATGAAGCGATTGCCGTCCACATCCACCCGCAGGACATAGGGAACCTGATCCGTTACCGCTCTTGTCCTCATCACGGTTCGTTGCGCCATCAGCCAGCGGATCATTTTGTTTTTATTGTTGAACGTGAAAAAACCGGACAGCCGCGGAAAGGAAAAAACCAGCATAAACGCGATCAGGGAGACAACTACCGAAATTTCAATAAGCGTGAATCCACGTGAATTACTCCCGGCCGGGCGGGGGGAAGGTATCGATATCGTCTGTCCGACCGTGTTGGATGGATGAACCAATGGCAAAATTACGCATTAAAATATGTACGCGGGATTTTAAGGGAAAGCAGCGGCCACCATGATTCATTGCCCGGCAGGGCACAATGGCTATTCCAGTTCCCAGCTTTTGACATCCGCGTTCTCCCCTTCGCCTCCGGCTACGCCGTCGCCGCCGTAGGAGACAATATCACAATCATGGTGAACGCCGGGACTGAGGTAAATATAATCGTTTCCCCAGGGGTCTTTGGGAACCTTGCCTTTTTGCAGATAACCGCCCTCCCGCCACCGGTCAACCCCCGGTCCCGTCTCGGGTTTGGTGACAAGGGCGTCCAGTCCCTGGGAGGTAGTGGGATAACTGCCCATGTCGATCTTATAAAGATCAAGCGCCGTCTGCAGGGTTTCAATGGTCATCTTGGCTTTGAGCTGCCTGGCTTCACCCGGACGGTTCAGGATTCTCGGTGCCACCGATACCGCCAGGATACCCAGGATGACCAGAACGACCATCAACTCGATAAGGGTAAACCCGGCACGCGGGTTACCGGGGAAAAAGCGTTTTCCGTTGTCTGCAAACATGTTAAAAAAGGCGCCTCAACCCGTTGGGATTAAAAAAAAACGGGAACGATTCCGGATTGTTTATCGTTCCCGAGATCATCTTCCGTGACGACTAATGGCTGTTGATTCTTTCCCGCAGGCTCTGGGAGCATTTGAAAGTAATGACCCTCCGGCTGTTTAACATCAGGTCTTCGCCCGTGGCCGGATTCCGTCCTTTTCTCTGGTTCTTTTGCTTTACGCAGAACTTCCCGAATCCGCTGATCATCAAGTCTTCACCGCTTTCCAGGGTGCCTTTGATCAACTCCAGAAGATCTTCAACCAGTTCGTCGCATCGTTTCCTCGGAAGACCGGTTTCTTCCTGAACAGAATCAATAATCTCGCTCTTCGTCAAAGTCATACCATACTCCTTTTGGCAAGCATTACGTGTCTTACGGTCACTTGTGCTGAAATGTTGTCTTATTGCGCTCCTGACTGACGCGACCAACTGTCCGGAAAGATCCAGGCTCTCCAACTGTTTGATATAGATAAGCTTAAATATTTCCTTTGTCAAGAAATTTGATTCGATTTCTCTGCCATTTACGTCAGGCCCGTCTCCCAGTTCCAATCTCCCGGGCGTTTCTTTACCGACAGGCCCTCGGGAAGGGGTTCAACCAGCCGGACAAACAGAGAATATCCGTTCTTTTCCAGCCGGTCGCGCTGCTTTTGAATATCCAGAAGCCAGTCGGGATAGATCCAGAAACAGCCGCCATTGTTAACGATCCGGGCGGGTTCCTTGCGCGGGCTTAAAAATGGTTTCGCCTCTTCAAGATCAGCGGGGGCGGTCCGCGCCAGGCATAGGGGCCAGGCCCCGGCCACGACAATGCCCAGAGGCAGGGGGCTCCGGTTGCCCAGCAGAAAGAAATCGGCGCCGGCCAGTTCCGGGCTGACAATGGCGCCGGCGCACCCCATCCCGGCGACCATGGCCAGGGAAAGGGGGTTGGTCAGGTTACAGAACGGTCCCACCCAGATCTCCAGGGGCTCCGGATGCTTGAAAAGAGAAAGCTGCCAGGGAGCATTGACCACAAACCGGCGGGCCCGGCCGCGAAGGGCCTGATCCACCCATCCCTGGATCTTATCGGCGTCCTCCTGCCATATCACCGGCGGCAGCCATAACCAGCAGGAAGCCAGATCCTTTTTCCCGGCCGCCTGCCGCAGGTTCTCCTCGGAAAGCCAGAGGCCGATATCGGTCCGGGGTCTCCGGGACCGGGGCCAGAATCGGTACACGTCCAACTCCCGGGGTGACATAACGGCTTTTTTCCGGAAAGGCGCAAACGGCTTGGACTTGACGGGGCGAGAGGACGGTTCCGGCTGTTGCCCGAAACCGTTTTCCATTTCGCGGATGCGTTGGGAAAGCGACGGCTCCATGCGGTCGATCAGAAACACCGGCGTGCCTTTGGCGGGCATCTTGGCCGGAGGGATTTTCAGATGAAGCCGGCCATGCCGGGGAACCGATCTTCCTACCTTATATATATAGTGACCGGGCCGGTCCTCATAACCGATCCGCAGCAGGTCGCCGCCCAGCAGATCGAACCGCGGCGATACATGGCTGTTTTGCCCGCCGGCCATGACATTGCCGATAAAACAGCCGGAGGCGGTCTCCTCCCCCTGGCTGGTCGGCGAAAAACGGCGCTGGGGCAGAAAATAATAGTGCGTGGGCGGCCGGCCAAGGGCCTGCTCCAGGTACTGCAGGGCGTTCTTCTTCATGACCGGGTCGGTGCCCTCGTCCCGCAGAATCTTGTATGCGGTGACGGTATAATAAACGTAATGGGGGCCCTTTTTCCGGCCCTCGATTTTCCAGGCGGCGATTTCCGGAATGCCGAGAAGCGGTTTGACCAGCACGTCCAGGGACAAATCCAGGCAGGAGAAAAACCGTCCGGATTTGTTGCCCTGGGAATACATCCTGCGGCAGGGCTGAACGCATTGCCCCCGAAGCCCGCTTTTCCCTCCCAGATAACTGCTCCAGTAACATCTTCCCGACACGCCATAGCAGAGGGCCCCGTGGATAAAGATCTCCAGGTCCAGGCCCGAAGGGCAGGCGGCGGCCATCTGCCTGATTTCATCGATGGTCAGTTCCCGGGGCAGGACCACCCGGCTGACCCCGGGCAGCGCCGCCGCCGTCTTCAGGCCTGACGCGAAGGTCACCGCCGCCAGGGTGGATAAATGGATCTGTCCGCCGAAACCGGCCCGGCGCAGGAGTTCCACAAAAGCCAGGTCCTGGATGATAACGGCATCGGGCCGCACATATCCGGCCAGGGTCGCGGCCAGAGACCCGGCCTGATCCAGCTCATCGGGCTTGACCAGAGCATTCATGGCCACATAAACGGCCGTGCCCCGGTCATGGGCCATGGCCACCAGGCGAGCCAGTTCCTCCGGCGTGAAATTTTCCGCGGTCATGCGGGCGGAAAACTGCTTCAGCCCGCAGTAAACGGCATCGGCCCCGGCGGCCAGAGCCGCGAAAAAGGAAGCCCGGTTCCCGGCCGGGGCCAGGATTGACGGTTTGGCGGTCGGAATCTTTTGAGGAGTAGAGGTTTTCTGGTCAGGTGCCAAGGCGTTGTATTCTAAAAAAAGGTTTAAGGTTCAAGGTGTAGGGTATACGGTTTAAAATTTAAGGTTCAAGGTTCAAGGAACAGGGTACAGGGTACGGGGTACGGGTACAAGGATTTTTCATGTTTTTCAAAGCAGTAAAGCATAACACAAAAGTCCCCCTCAACTTATTCCACCTTACACCTTGAACCCTGTACCTTGAACCTTAAACCTTGTTCCCCCGCGCGGCGGCCCTAAAACCATTGACACCCGGGGTGAACCTTGCTATTGATCCAAGTTTGAAAAACGGTTCTTTCCCTTTGTTTATCGGTTGTTCATCGTAACGATCTTAGAAAAAATTAAGGAGTATGGAATCATGGAAAAATGGACCTGGCGTATTATGTTGCTGATGCTGGCGGCGATGGCGTTCAGCGGTTCGGCCGTCGCGGCGGAGAAAAAAGTCATCGCGCTTTCCTACAGCATTTTCTTCCCGCCCACCCACGAGCAGTGCAAGGCCGGGGAAGCCTGGGCCCGGGAAATCGAAAAGCGCACCGACGGCGCCGTCAAGATCAATGTTTTCCCCGGCGGCACCCTGACCAAGGCCGAAGCCTGCTATGACGGCGTGGTCAACGGCATATCGGATCTGGGCATGTCCTGTTTCGCCTACACCCGGGGCCGGTTCCCGATAATGGAGGCCGCGGATCTTCCCCTGGGTTATGCCAGCGGCATGGTGGCCACGAAAGCCGTGGACGCGTTTTACCGGAAAACCCAGCCCGATGAGCTCAAGGACGTCAAGGTCCTTTATCTCCACGCCCATGGCCCGGGCCTGCTGCACACCAAGAAAAAAGTCGCCGCTTTAGAAGAAATGAAAGGGCTCAAAATCCGTTCCACGGGATTAAGCGCCAAGGTGGTGGAAGCCCTCGGCGGCGTTCCCGTGG